>CAWUMP010000013.1:0-18905 GCA_963923385.1 uncultured bacterium
ATCCTCTCTGGTCTCGTGGGCTCGGAGATGTGTATAAGAGACAGGTCTATTGCGTGAATACAACGAAGCCATCAATCGCGGTTCTGCGGCGATGGCCTTACGTGGCAAGGACTACGACTACGCGCTCGATCCAGACCTTGCCCACGATTCAAAATCAATTTGGAATGCTGTCGCCAAGGCCGCCAGTCATGAAGTATCTGCGGGCACAGACGTTAAAGATCTCGATTGGTTTAGCGAACACGGATTCATGATTCGTCCGTTTTCGCAACTCGAGTGGTATTTATATCCACGCATGAAAAGCACCGGTTTGCGTTTTGAGCTGCCGTATCAAGAGCGCATTCAACGACATGGCGCACAGCTGGAGCGGCGATTACACGAAGTGGGGATTCAATGGTGGGACCCGCAATTAAAAGAATATGAAGCGCTCCCTGAATACTTACGTTTTCCCGATATCTGGGAACACTACGCAACCGAATTAGGACGCGATCCTGCCGAGTTTCCGTTGTGGGCGCTCACCGCACGCAGCATGCAATACGCTTGGGGCGCGAACGTGGGTTTACCTTTGATTCGAGAAGTCGCGCAAAACGTTGCCGGTCACGATGGCGTGATCATTAATCGCGCCACCGCCAAACGTTTAGGCATTGCCGATGGCGATCCGATTGTTCTTGAATCAGCCAGTGGCACCACGCGGGGTCGCGCCACGCTCCGCGAAGGTATTCGTCCCGATACGGTCTTATTGATTGGACAATTTGATCACTGGGCCACGCCAGTGGCTAAAGATTTTGGTGTCGCCAGTCTCAATTCACTCACTGATCTTGCGGTCTCACTCACCGATGCAACTGGTAGTGGCGCAGACATCATGCGCGTCAGCGTTAAAAAGGCATCCCGATGAAACGTTACGGCATGATTGTGGACCTCAACCGCTGCGTCGGTTGTCAGACCTGCACCATTGCGTGCAAACACAGCAACGACACGCCCCCAGGTGTGCAATGGCGTCGTGTGCTTGATGTCGAGCAAGGACAGTATCCCGATGTCGAACGGCTGTTTTTAGTCACAGGCTGTCAACATTGCGCCGAACCCTCTTGTGTACCGGTGTGCCCCACAGGGGCGACGCGTCAGCGAGAAGATGGCTTGGTGACCATGAACTACGATTTATGTATTGGCTGCGCTTCGTGTGCGGTGGCTTGTCCGTATCAAGCACGTACCATCGTGCATGAACAACACGGCTACTACGCAGACACCCTCACCAAGCAAGAAGAAAAAACAGCGCATACCGATCGATTGGGTGTGGCCAACAAATGTACCTTTTGTATCGAGCGTATCGATACCGCGCATATACAGGGCTTAACGCCGGGCGTTGATCCCGACGTCACACCGGCCTGTGCAGTGTCTTGTATCACGCAGGCGATTCGCTTTGGCGATTTTGCCGATCCCAACAGCACCGTCTCGCAGTTGGCACGCGACGAACGTTCGTTTCAAATGCATGCTGAGCTGGGCAATGACCCGCAGATCAAATATCTGTATGAAGTCCCTCAAGCCACACCAGGACGTGGTCCAGACGCCATCGATGTGAGTGACGAACGTTTGTCTGATCCCGCCAATCCACTGGTCGGACAGCGCCAAACATTTTGGGATTATCGTGCCGCAATGAATTTTATTTTGGGCGGCATGGCCTCAGGCCTCATGTTATGCGCGTGGTGGGCAGCGCAATTACAACTGATTGAAGCGCAAGTGCATCGCCAAATCAATCTTGCGGCAGCGGCAGTCATGGCGATTGGATTGTTTTTTGTATTTCTAAAAATCGGTCGTAAGTTGCGTTTTCTGTTTGTGTTACTGCGCCCGCAAAGCTCATGGATGACGCGCGAAACCTGGTGCGTGGCTGCACTGTATCCCGCCATCGCCATCAGTTTTGTGTGGCCACAAACTGTTTGGGTGCATTGCATCGCGCTGGCCGCGGCTGGTTTTTTATATTGCCAAGGACGCATCTTGCAAGCGAGTAAGGGCATTCCGGCTTGGCGCGTTGCGCGCATGCCGATGATGTTGATCTCAACCGGCTTAGCAGAAGGCATCGGTTTACTTGCACTATTGACGGCTCAATACACAACACAAAGCATGCTGCCAATGTATCTTTGCATCGCGGGCGCGTTATTCGCGCTACTCAACGCGGCGTTATGGTGGCTGTATGTACGTGAAGCACGCGCAAACGGGATCGGTCCACAAGCCCGCGCAGATTTGATCAAGGCCACCCCGATCGTGCATGGACTCGCCCATTTAGCCCCGCTCGGTTTGTATGCACTCGCGTTAGCTAAACCTGAAACGATCCATGCGCTCAGTGCGATCGCAGGACTCTGTGCAGTCGCTGGTGGTGCATGGTGGAAATTCGTCGTCATCACCCGGGCTTGTCACCAACAAGGCTTTGCCTTACCGATGGTGCCGCAGCGCGGTTCGGGTCAACGTGCTGCTCCAGCGCGCTACGCATTAAATTAATCGGCAGAGTCATCTAAGGAGATTGACTTGCATCACACCCCGCGTCGTTACCGCAACAAGCCACCCCACATTTTTGTATGGCTTTTATTGGGCGCCCAGTTACTCATGGCCCATGCCTTTGCACAATCGGAAAACTGGCCAACACGTCCACTCAAACTGATCGTGCCCTACGCAGCCGGCGGATCCACCGACATCGTGGGACGAACCTTTGCGCAAAAAATAACCGAAGCCACTGGACACAGCATTGTGGTCGAAAATCGCGGGGGTGCTGCAGGCAGTGTGGCGACGGCGTTATACGCAAAATCAGCCATGGATGATCACACCTTTTTAATGGTCACCGTCGGACAACTCTCGATCAACCAATGGATTTATAAATCGCTCGGCTATGATCCAGAAGCCGACTTACAGCCTGTTGGACTGGTTGGACAAGTAGCGAACGTTATGGTGGTCAACCCCAGCGCCCCATGGAAAACCGCGCGCGAGTTGTTTGATTATGGTCGAGCCAACCCAGAAAAACTCAATTTTGCGAGCGCCGGCATTGGCTCTACCGGACACTTACTCAACGAACTGATTGCCACACGCTTAGGCATGAAGCTGGTGCACATTCCGTACAAAGGGAATGGCCCTGCCATGCAAGCCTTACTCGCCAATGAGGTGCAGTTCAACACCGAAAATATGCCGCAACTGTTACCGCAAATTCGTGCGGGCGCGTTGCGTCCACTGGCAGTCTCCTCAGAAAAACGCTGGTTTCAGTTGCCCGATGTACCCACCTTTGCTGAATTGGGTTATCCAGAGATCACCACCATGGTGTGGTTTGGTGTGGTGGCGCATGCAAAAATGCCCAAGCCCATTATCAACAAATTAAATCGTGAGATGGTGCAAGTCATCAAACGACCCGATGTCACCGCGCGCTTTCGTGAGCTGAGCATGGAAAACATCACCAGCACTCCAGAAGAAATGCTGGCGCTAGCGCGACGTGAACGCACACGCTGGCAAAAAATCGCCATCGATTCGGGGGCACGCGCAGATTAAATCAACGCGCGGCGGCTATTCACCTCCGCGCTCAGATCAACGTAAGCAAAGCATCACCGCCGCAAGTGTTTGCTTGAGGTGATTGCGTTAAGTTTTTGCTTTACGTTTAGGTGTCGCGGCAGCGACGCGCGCCCCTGGTGATTTACGACCGTTGCGATCGTAAGCCCGCGCTTGCAAGGTCGCAAACTGGGAAATCAACACCTCGCGTAACCAGCGATTGCCTGGATCGTTATGCACACTTCGATGCCAATGCATATTGACTTGAAACGTGGGGGGGACAAAGGGCAACGGCACCTGACACAACCCACGCTGTGTGGTGATGAAATCCGCCAATGCTTGCGGCACGATCGCCACCACGTCGGTACTTGCCACAATAACTGGCACACTCATAAAGTGCGGGGTATGTAACACCACACGCCGCTGGATCCGATGGCTGCGAAAAAATTTTTCGAGCACTTCTTGGCTACGACCAGACGCTTCAATGACCACATGACCCAGTCCCGCAAACTGCGCCAGACTCATCCGTTTGCCTGCCAGCGGATGGTCACTGCGCATGATGCAAGCAAATGAGTGTAAGCCCACCCGCCGGTGCAAATAATCCCCGGTACGAATGTCTGGAAAATAACCTACCGCAAGATCCACCTCACCTGTATCCATGGCTTGCGCCAATGCCTGCGGTGAAAGCGTCACCGATCGCACGCGTGCGCCGGGTGCCTCTTGCGCCACGCGTTGTAGCACCAAGGGTAAATAAATCCCCTCACCAATATCTGAAAGCGCTAAACGAAACTCGCGCTGTGTATTCGTCGGATTAAATTCGGGCGGGGTAAACAGCCGCGCTTGCACTGTGTCTAAGATGGAGCGAATGGGTTCAACCAACGCACGCGCGCGCGTGGTGGGCTCCATGCCACGCGCAGTTTTGATAAACAGCGGATCGTCCAATAGCGTACGTAAGCGCGCCAACGCAGTACTGAGCCCAGGCTGACTCATCGCGAGTTGTTGTGCAGCGCGCACCACGCCGCGCGTTTCAAATACGGCAATAAATACGCGCAGCAAGGCCAAATCCAGATGGCGCAAACGTGTGTCGCTATGAGACACGACGGATCGTCGCTTCATGGTTATCTCATTTTAAGATACTGAATATCTATTTTATTGCATTGTCAGATATGTGGCCGACCCGTACGATACTGGCTACATCGTCTTACCTACGTACGGAGTCACACAGATGTCTGCCACCCCTTCTGCGAGCACCGCGCACAACACCGGTCCTGTTTCGGCCCCGTTATCGGCGCCCCTCGATTGGCCTGCCGAAGGCGTGGCTCGTGTGCCATTTCGGGTGTTCTCCGACCCAGAAATTTACGCCCAAGAACAAGAACGGATCTTTCGCGGGCCAATCTGGAATTTTGTGTGCATGGAAGCCGATGTCGCGCAACCCGGCGATATCCGCACCGCTTGGGTTGGTGAAACACCCGTGGTGGTGACGCGTGATCACGATCAACAGCTTCACGTCATGATCAATCGTTGTGCGCACAAGGGCGCGTTGGTGTGCTTAAAACAGCGCGACAAACAAGACTCACTCACCTGCGTGTATCACGCGTGGAACTATGGGCTAGATGGACAACTCAAAACCGTCGCGTTTCGACATGGTCTGAAGGGTAAAGGCGGCATGCCCGAGGATTTTGATTCGACTAAACACCGCTTACAGCCGCTACGCGTAGCAACATTTTGCGGCTTGGTGTTTGCAACGTTTTCTGATCAAACCGAACCCTTGGATCAATACTTAGGCGCACCAATGTCGAAGTTTTTGGAGCGCAATTTAGGCCGTCCGCTCAAAATCCTGGGTGTACACAGCCAGATGATTCACAACAACTGGAAGCTGTACGCCGAAAACGTGCGTGACTCCTACCACGCGACGCTGCTACACACCTTTTACACGACGTTTAAAGTCAATCGTCTCGATATGGATGGCGGCATTATTCTCTCGGACAAAAAATGGCATCACATCAGTTATGCCAAACGCGCCACGCTTGACCAAGCTGGTGAATATAAAAATGCCAACGTGCACTCCGCCAAATTTGAATCGAATTTGGCGGGCCCCGAGCTGCTCAAAGCGTGGGACGAATTTGAAGATGGCATCACCCATAGCATTCAAACCGTGTTTCCGACCTTGGTGGTGCACTTCACGCTCAACTCTTTAGCGGTACGCTATTTTGTGCCACGTGGCGTAGATAAAACAGAATTGTTTTGGGTGTTCCTTGGTTATGAACGCGACGATGCTGCACAAGAAAAAATGCGCGTGATGCAAGGTAACCTCACTGGCGCTGCTGGCCTCGTGTCCCTGGAAGATGGCTGTATCAATGAATTCGTACAACGCGGCTCAACCACCAGCCCCGACAAACGGGCATTTATTGAAATGGGTGGCAAAGTGGCCGAATCGAATGAATCTTCACGCGCCACCGAGGCCTCTGTTCGTGGTTTTTGGCACGGCTACCGCAATATTATGGGGTTCAATTAAACGCACCATGTCTACATCGTCCGCCACTGCTCACGCCACCCATGCGGTGGATGCAAACACACACCATCGCATCAGTACGTTTTTAACGCAGTATGCACACTGCCTTGATGATGATCGCACTGATGATTGGCCGGCGTTTTTTACTGCCGATGGGCTGTACCAAATCACGACGCGCGAAAACGAAGCCGCTGGCTACCCCATCGGGCTGATGCTATGTGAAGGTCGCGGCATGATGGAAGATCGAATGCTGGCACTCAAAATTGCCAACATCTACGAACCCCAACACGCTTGCCACTTACTGGGGCCTGCAGAAATTCATCAACACCCTGATGGCAGCTATCAGGCACGCTCCAATTTCAGCGTATTTCGTACCATGCAAAGCGGTGAAGCGAGCTTGTTTGCCACCGGCAAATATCTCGATCATGTGGTCAACGAAAACGGCCAGCTGCGCTTTCAATCACGCCGCGTGATTATCGACTCGCGCTGCATCGATGTATTATTAGTCTTACCGCTTTAACTCTGCCACTTTAATTCTTCCACTTTATTTCGACGCTGGATTTGCTTGCGTCTCAGCGATGTGCTTTTCGAGCGCTTTAAAAAAGCGTCCAACTAAAAATTTAGCGACGCCAGAAAGCACTCGCTGGCCCACACCAGCCACCACGCCACCCACCTCACCACTGCCTGTGTAGAGTAAGCGGGTTTGAGCGTCACTCACCACCTCGAGATCGAATACGGCGTGGCCTTTCATAAAGCCAATCGAGCCCTGACCCTCAACACTTAAGATGTAATGCGCCGGCTCTCGCTTTTCTTCAATCGCTACCGTGCCCACGTATTCACCTGAAACATTAGCCACTTGCAGCTTCAGGCCCATTTCATAGCGATCTGGGCCCACTTCACGCACCGTATTACATCCAGGAATTGTCTTCGCTAAGACAGCGGGATCATTCAGGAGCGCCCACAACGTGGCTTGGCTCACCGCTAGGGTTTGTTCACCTTTGAGTTCGATCGCCATGGTCTAGCTCCGGCACCAGCAATCGGCCCGCACACGAAAAATGTGTTGTGCGGTTCCGCCGAGGATCGCGTCACGTTCTTTGGCATCCACATGGGCTGCATGAATTAATTTTTGCGGCTCTAAATCACCAATCGGAAATGGCATGTCTGAGCCCAGCATGATGCGGCCTGGGCCTGATTTTTTTGCTAAAAATTCAAAGGCATCGACATCAAACACTACCGAGTCAAAATACAACGCCTCAAATCCAGCGCGCGGATCAGCGTATTTGCCTTGCGCAATGGTGAAGTTGCGCGCCAACCGTCCGAGCACAAATGGTAGCGCCGCACCACCGTGCGAGAGCACTAATTTCACACCCGGAAATTTCAGCAGATGGCCAGAAAATAATAAGCGTGCCACTGCAATCGAGGTATCAGCAACACGACCAATGGCATTCACTAAATCGTATTCTGCTAATCGTGGTTCGCCGCATAAAAACATCGGATGCAACACCACCGCAGCTTTTAAATCCGAGGCGGCTTGCCAAAATGGATCGAGATTGGGGTCATCTAAGTTGCCGCCTTGGCCCTTAGGCAGGGTCCCAATCATGATGCCGCCAAAACTATCGGCCATCACTTCGCGCAACACTTGCGCAGCCATTGCGCCATCTTGTAAAGGTACGGTGGCCAAGGGTGTAAAGCGCGTTTCATTGACCAGCGCGTCTTTCATGCACTGATTTATAAAACGACTCCAAGCCAAACCCTCGGCAGGAGGTAATTCATAACCAAAGCTATCGAGCCATCCCCCGACGAGTTGATGATCAATGCCGTTTTTATCCATCCATGCACGACGATCCTCCAAATCAGAGAGCTTTGGCATGATCGGACGTGTCATCTCTCCGCCCGGAAATTGCATGCGTCGACCTTTGTCGTCTTGCACCAACTTCACACCAGGAAAACGAGCGTGTTCAGCGGCAAATCGATCAAAGACAAGTTTAGGAATGTAATGGGCGTGAATATCGATAATCATGCGTGCAACCTTTCGTGAGAAACCGTTTGAATCATTGTCGACATCGCTATACGGCCTGCAATACGACCAAAAACCAGCGCGCGTAATACCGCGACCGCATTAGGTGCGCTATCGTAAAAATGTCCGGTTATTTCACCGGCGGCAAACAACCCGGCGATGGGTGTTGCATGTGTACCAGCGCGTAAAACGCGCGCTTGCGTATCGGTGGCTAAACCACCAAAGGTATAGGCAATCGCGCCAACCAATGGATACGCAATGAATGGCGCACGTTCGATGGGGCACGCCCAATTCGATTTAGGCGGCTGTAAGTGACTGGCACTGGCCAAGCCATCCACACGCGTGGCATCAAAGTGCGTGGTGTCACCAAGACATGCGGCGTTGTAAGCACGCACCGTGGCCTGCAATCCCGCGCGATCAATACCGGTGTGTTGTGCCAACGCATCAAGCGTCTGCGCTTGAATAGGGGCAACATCAGAACGGACCGCGCGAGCCAACCCCGGAATTTCCAGCGCGCGTGCATCGAGGATTGCCCAGGCTTGGCGCGCTGCGGTCTTGAAATGAATATCACGCGAAAAATATTCCCACGTTTCATGCACGAGACCAGCACCTTCATCAATAAATCGCTGACCGGCTTGATCCACCACAATGCCATACGGATACACCAACACCACAGGCGCTGAGGCGGTGCTACGTGCATCGACCGGTTCGCTATGCATGCCTGCCCAATTGCCCGATGTATGTGCACCAATGGCTTGCGCCATGCGAATCCCGACACCATCATTCATTGCAGAACCTGGCGAAATCGGTCGCAGTGTTTCAGCACCTGCACCGAGGTGTTCACGGAGCATATCTGGATTACCTTGAAATCCACCGCTGGCGAGCACGACACGTGGGGTATGCAAGCTTCTGCGTTTTGCGTGCTGCGTGATATCGATACCAATGATCGCGCCGCTTGCATCACAACGTAGTTGTTCTGCACGACAGCCATACCAAAACGTCACCCCTGCCGCATGGGCCGCTTGCATCAATCCAGATACGATACTGGCACCACCGCCTTGCGGTTGAATGCGGGGTGGACCGGCACTCAAGTAATACCCTGGTGCATGGAACTGCACACCATGCGCTTGCACCCATTGCAGCGTCGCTGGCGCTTCTTTGGCTAGACATTCAAAGTAATCAGCATCGTGACGCGCACCGTTCGCCATGTGCATATCACGCAAAAAATCTGGCGCAAGCGCGTGCACCGATTGCATTCTTAAATTTGCAGGGCTCCAACGTGTGCCGCCACCACATTGCTCGGGTGAGGCCTGTTCTAACACCACGATGCGTGCCTGCGGCGCGGCTTCTGCCGCAGCCAATGCCGCTGCCAAACCAGCAGCGCCATGCCCGACAACGACAAGATCAAAGGTGTCTTGCACCGCGTTCACCAGAAAAACAAATCGCGCATGGATTGAAGCGAATTTAATTCAGTTGAATGTTCAATTCAGCTTGATATTCGCTGCTTTAACCAAGGCTGCATTACGCGCCAAGTCATCGCGTAAATACGCATCAAATTGTTCTGGAGAAAACACTCGCGAATCCTGACCCAAACTGGCCCAACGTGTACGAATCTCGGGCGAGTTCAGCGCCTTGAGTGTTTCTGCGTGCAGCTTGTTGACGATGTCACGCGGCGTTTTTGCATGCACACCCATACCCACCCAGAAGTTCTGCGCAGAATTTGGTACGCCAGCTTCCTCGGTGGTGGGCACATCCGGTAAACCCGAAGAGCGACGACTCGAACCCACGGCCAGCGCCAGCAAACGACCATCCTTCACCATCGGAATAACATTGGTCGCTGGGCAGAAACAAAAATCGACACGACCACTGATCACATCGGTGAGTGCCTCGGGCGTGCCTTTATAAGGTACCGAGGTCACATCAATGCCTGTACCCAAACGAAAACGTTCGGTGGTGAGATGGGTGGCACTACCGGTGCCAATAACGGCAGCGTTCATTTTTCCGGGATTGGCCTTTGCATACGCAACCAAATCTTTCACCGATTTAATGTTGCGATCAGTCTTCACGGCAAGCGCGTTGGCAATATCGGCAAGCATCGTCACACCTGCCAAATCTTTTAAGGTGTCGTAAGGCAAATTCGCAACAGTCACCGGCGTCACGGTCCACGAGGAGGACATAATCAAAATCGTATAGCCATCCGGATCGGCCTTGGCCACGGCATTCATGCCAATACTGCCGCTACCGCCCGGGCGATTTTCAACAACAAAGGTCTGACCAGTTTGTGCAGACAAACGTTCTGCAATCGCGCGGCCGGTGATATCCGTGCCACTACCAGGGGGCAAAGGCACAATAACCTTCACCGGTTTGGTGGGCCACGACTGTGCGTTCACTAAGCATGTAAATACACCAAAGGCAAAGAACAGGATGCAGCGTAAGAAAACGCGTTGATTCATGACAACACCCCTTGTTTGTGCATGTGACTAAATAAATGATTCATTGGTTTGATTCATCACGTACAAAAAACCTGACGCCCATCCGTTCAGTACGCATGGAAGCAGCTTCGTGATTATTTCACCGAAGCCGCGCTCTGTAGCGTGCTCCAAATGGCCATCGGTGTCATGGGTAATTCATCAAGCGCGTGTCCACTGGGGGCCAAGGCGTCGTTGATCGCACACGCGATGGCTGCAGGCGCACCCAAATAACCCGCCTCACCCGAGCCCTTTTGACCAAACACCGTCAGTGGCGAAGGGGTGCAATGATCGACAATGTCGACCGACGGTACTTCCATTGCACTGGGCATCAAATAATCCATAAACGTTTGGCTAGCCAATTGTCCGTTATCGCTGAAGGCAAATTTTTCATATAGCGCAGCGCCAATGCCATGTGCAATCCCACCCCAGGTCATGCCGTGCACAATTTGCGGGCTGATCATCGTGCCGCAATCGTGTCCAATGGCGTAGCGTGTGAGTTTTGGTTGGCCAGTGGCAGGATCAATTTCAACCAACACGACGTGTGCTTCAAATGAATAACATGGATACATCTGCACGCGCCCATCGGCCGTTGGCAACCCGCCACCCGTGGGCACTTCAAACACAAACTTTGCTTGCAAGCCTGGCTCGAGCCCCGGGGGCATTTGATGAATGCGTCGGTGCGCGATCTCAATCAACGCATCCCAATCCAATACGCGCGATGGTTCTGCTTTCACGAACACATCGCCATCGCGATACACCAATTCATCGACCGGGCACTTTAGGTTATGCGCAGCAATCGCCATCAAATTGGCTTTGATTATTTTTGCAGCGCCCGCCGCAGCACTGCCTAACATGATCGCCATGCGCGAACCCACCGGACTGTTCGAGGGCAAGGCGTTCAGCGAATCCGCATGCACCACGCGAATATCAGCAGGGTCACGTTCAAGAATTTCACCAACCACGGTGGACACTAAGGTTTCATGACCTTGCCCCGAAGTGGAGGTATTCATCACACCCGTAATGGCACCGGATAAATCGACACGCACTAAACACGAATCCATCCAGGTGGTGGTGAGATTTTTTGGATTAAACAAGGGCTCGAACGCCGAGTTACCACCCGAAGGCTCCAGACACGTTGCAATGCCAATACCCGCCAACTTCCCAGCTGCACGCGCTGCATCACGTGCTGCCACCAACGCGGGGTAATCCGCTGCAGCCATCGCTTTATCCAGCACCGTATGGTAGTCACCGCTGTCGTAGGTGGTGCCACTCGGAATCAAATACGGAAATTGATCTTTACGAATCAGGTTGTGTCGACGTAGCGCCACGCGATCCATGTTGAGCTGACGCGCAACACGATCGATGGCAGATTCAATTGCAAAGTTGGTGGGCGCTTGACCAAAGCCACGCACCGCTTCTTGCGCGGTTTTATTGGTCAACACCGAAATGGGTTCGTATTCGACGCTGTGAATTTGATAGGGTCCGACAATCGCGCCCACCGGTTTACCCAACTGCAACGGTGAGCGGCCCGCATAGGCACCCACATCATCCAGCGCGCGAATTTTTAGCGCACGAATGGTGCCGTCGTTTTCAAAGGCGACTTGCATATCGAAGATCCGATCAGGGCCATGCATATCGCCACCGCGCATGTTTTCGAGTCGGTCTTCAATAAAGCGGATGGGCATACCCAATTTACGCGCGAGATAACCCACCAACACCGTGTGTTTGATGCCGCGTTTGACGCCGTAACTGCCGCCCACATCCACATCAAAATGCACGCGCACGGCATTGCCCGGCAAACGCAAGGTGCGTGCAATTTGGTCCGGATATTTCGGCATCTGAATCGAGGCCCAGACATCGAGTAGCTGTTGCGCAGGGTCCCAACGTGCAGTGACACCAAAGGTTTCGATGGGCACCGTGGCGCTACGCGCCCAACGACAACGAAAAGACAAGGTCTGCGCTGCTGCAGCGAAATCTTCTTCGACTGCACCCCAAACAAATTTTCGCCGATACAACACATTGGACCCATGCGCGGGATGGACTAAATGTGCATCCGGTTTTAATGCCGCTTCGGGATCGAGCAAACAAGGCAGCGTTTCGTACTCCACCTCAACGCACTCGGCGGCGTCTTCGGCTAACGCACGCGTATCTGCAACCACCGCGGCAACCCACTCACCGGCATAGCGCACCACTTCATGCGCTAACGGATAGCGCTTCACCAAAGGTGTATCCACGCCGACCATTAACGCTTCCGTGGCGGCGACTAACTCTGCCCCAGTGAGCACGTAATGCACACCATCCATGGCCAGCGCACGATCGGCATGAATCGCTTTGATGCGTGCCGACGCATGTGGACTGGCCACCAACGCTACGTGCTTCATACCCGGCACCACAATATCGGCCACATAGCGACCGCGACCCGTCACAAAACGCGGATCTTCTTTGGTGCGACGATGCTGACCGATATAACGAAATTTACTGTGACTCATTTCGTACCGCCCGTTGCGCGTAATTTTTCTGCAGCGAGTTTCACCGCAGCAACAATCTGTACGTAACCCGTGCAACGACATAAGTTGCCGCCGATGGCGTCACGAATGTCCGCTTCACTTGGATTGAGATTGGTTTGTAACAAGGCATGCGCAGAAATCAACATTCCGGGGGTGCAATATCCGCATTGCATGCCGTGGGTTTCACAAAATGCGTCTTGTAAAACACCCGGCGTACCATCGGGCTGACTCAAACCTTCTACCGTTGTGATGGCACAGGCATCGGCTTGTACGGCGTACATCAAACACGAACGCACAGGTTCACCATCAAGCATCACCGAGCAGGCGCCACAAATACCGTGTTCGCATCCAACGTGGGTACCAGTTAAACCAAGTGTGTCGCGTAAAAAATCAACCAATGACGTGCGCGCAGGCACCGCAGCGCTACGCGGCTGACCATTCACCATCAAAGTGACGACATGTAATTTTTCAGCACTCATGCCTTGGCCTTTTCACAAGCGGCACGCAACACGCGGCCAAGTAACACCTGCGCGAGGTGTCGACGGTATTCTGCGCTGGCGTGTAAGTCGCCCTCCGGATCTAGCGCCGCGGCCGCAGCTGCTGCCAATGCATCTAAATTCGTTGCGTGAGCAGCTTGGCCCACCAATTGCGCAGCAACTTCAGGCAGGGCCTGCGGAATCGGCGCTGCACCCCCTACACCAACCACACAGCGCGTCACCACGCCCGCTGCGTCGAGCGCCACTTGCGCGCAGGCCGAGGCCAACGCGAAATCACCATGTCGGATACTGATTTCATCAAACGCACTCCCAACACGCGCATCTCGCCACACCGGAAAACGCACAGCAACCAAACATTGGTCTGGTGCAATCGCCGTTACCATCGGGGCATAAAAAAATTCGCTGGCACTGAGTTCGCTGCTACCGTTGGCATCTTGTAACTCTAACGTGGCTTCCAGTACTGCAGCCACCAACGGAATTTCTGCGGATGGATCGGCGTGCACAATCGATCCACCCAAGGTGCCACGATTGCGCGTTTGCACGTGCCCCACCCAACGCATCGCTTGAATCAATAAAGGTAACTCGCGCTGCACCAGGGCATGGGCTTGGACATGGGCTTGACGTGTGGTCGCGCCAATACGCACGCCTTCATCACAAACTGTAATGCCTTGCAGGTCGGCGATACGCCCAATGTCGATGAGCACCGCAGGGCGAGCTAAACGCATGGCCATCATTGGCACGAGGCTCTGACCACCAGCGATGAGTTTGGCATCTGCACCATGCTCAGCGAGCAACGCGCAGGCTTGCGCAACCGAGGTCACGCGTTGATATTCAAAAGCGGCTGATTTCATAGACGACATGATGCCTGTGATCACGCCGTCATGGGCGATGCAATGGGCGCTGTTTTGCAGCAATTTCACTGTTCGATATGGGTGCGCGATGCGGCCCACGCGCTAAACACCCAGCATTTGCAAGACGCAACTAGCGTCCCCCCCTTAAATGACTGAAAATGGGGATCCTTTTTTGTCGCCGACCTCCGCCACTATGTCTGCCGCCTGCGTTGCCCTACCCACCACGATCGATGCCACCTTAAAACTGCTGACCTCGGCCGATTATGTGGCCGATCGCAGTCTGGCCACGTCCGTCTTTCTTGCGCTCAGCATGCATCGCCCGCTGTTTTTGGAAGGCGAAGCAGGCGTAGGTAAAACCGAAATCGCTAAAGTGCTTGCTGGCGCGTTAGGCCGAGACTTGATTCGCTTGCAATGCTACGAAGGCCTCGATATCGCGCAAGCTGCCTACGAATGGAATTACTCGCGCCAGATGATTGAAATTCGTTTGGCCGAAGCCGCGGGCAATCAATCGCGCGAACAGCTGTCTTCCGATATTTATTCAGAACGTTTTTTAATTAAGCGGGCGTTGCTCAAAGCACTCGAAGGTACACCGGGTCGTGCACCGGTACTGCTGATTGATGAGCTTGATCGCACTGACGAGCCGTTTGAAGCCTATTTACTCGAAGTGTTGTCCGATTTTCAAATCACCATTCCGGAAACTGGTACCTTCAAAGCGGTCGATACCCCGATCGTCATCATCACCTCGAATCGCACCCGCGAAATTCACGACGCGGTGAAACGCCGTTGTCTGTATCACTGGGTCGATTACCCCGATGCACAACGCGAACTCGACATCTTGCGTCGTAAAGCGCCCCAAGCAGCTGAGGCGTTAACGCGAGAAATTGTGACCTTTGTGCAAGCCCTACGTGGGGTCGATTTATTTAAACTCCCAGGCGTGGCCGAAACCATCGACTGGGCCAATGCGATGGTGGCACTCGATCAACTCGCGCTCGACCCACAAACCGTCAATGACACGCTGGGCGTGTTACTCAAATATCAAGACGACATAGAGCGCGTACGTGGCGATGAAGCCGCGCGGCTCACCGCGTTGGCTAAAGCGACGCCCTCCAGCTGAGCAAGGCCATGTTTGCCCTTCCGCAAGCGCATCACGGTCGCGGCAAATTTGCCGAGAACGTCATGCACTTTGCGCGCTTGTTGCGCGGTGCCGGATTGCGTGTCGGACCCGATCGTGTGATTGATTGCACCCGTGCCATTGAACTCGCGGGGACTGCGCGGCGCGATGATTTTTACTGGACGCTTTCTGCGGTCTTGTTATCACGCGAAGAGCAACGCCCGATTTTTGATCAAGCGTTTGAATTATTTTGGCGTGACCCCAAGCTCATCGAAAAAATGATGCAAGCGCTGCTGCCAGCTGCGCACGGCAAAACGCAACGCGAAGAACAAGAGCAAAGCCAACGACTCACGGATGCGTTATTCAATCAGCCCAAGCGCGACGTACCACAAGAAGAAGAACAAAAAATTGAGCTCGATGCCAAGCTCACTTTTTCTTCGCGTGAAGTGTTGCAGCGCATGGACTTTGACACCATGTCAGCCGCCGAATTGGCGGAAGCAAAAAAAATGCTGTTGCAGCTTCGGCTCCCCTAACCCGAAATCACCACGCGCCGCTTTCGGGTCGATCCGCGTGGACAGCGTGTCGATCTTCGCGCATCGCTACGCGCGAGTTTGCGTAAAGGTGGTGATCTGATTCCATTAATACGTACCGCGCCCAAACAATTACATCCACCCTTGGTGGTGTTATGCGACATCTCCGGTTCGATGAATCCGTATGCGCGTATGTTTCTGCATTTCTTGCACGCGATCACTAACGACCGAGATCGGGTGACGGTATTTGTGTTTGGCACGCGTCTTACTAACGTGACGCGGCAATTACGTCATCGCGATGTCGATGTCGCCATGCAACGCGTGGCAGAGGCCATCAAAGACTGGTCAGGCGGTACGCGCATTGGTCGCTGTCTACACGAATTTAATTATCGCTGGGCGCGCCGCGTGTTCGGGCAAAATGCTTGCTTACTGTTAGTCACGGACGGGCTAGACCGCGAAGCTGGCGAAGGCCTCGCTGAAGAAATGCAACGTATCGCACTGTCGTGTCGTCATGTGATCTGGCTCAACCCATTACTGCGTTACGATCAATTTGAAGCGAAACCTGCCGGTGTGCGCGCAATGTTGCCCTACGTTGATCGCTTCCTTCCGGTTCATAATCTTAAAAGTCTGATTGACCTTTCGCATGCCATGCAACAACCGGTGATGCGTTCACACCCTGGAGAAAAACGATGGAAATGACGGGCGAGCAACTGATTCACGCCTCGCAAGCGGACACCTGGACAGCGCTCAATGATCCAGAGATTCTCAAAGCCTGTGTGCCTGGCTGTGAGTCGATTGAACGTATCGGAGACAACGCCTATCAAGTGCTGATGACCGCGCGGATTGGTCCGGTGGCGGCAAAATTTAAAGGCAAATTAGCACTCTCGGATATTCAAGCGCCCAATTCATACGCGATTGCGTTTGAAGGCCAAGGGGGCGTGGCCGGGTTTGGCAAAGGCGGCGCACATGTGCAATTGGCCACAGAAGGCCAACACACACGGTTGTCGTATCAAGTCAAAGCCAGCGTGGGCGGCAAGCTTGCGCAAATTGGTTCGCGATTGGTCGACGCTGCTGCTAAAAAAATCTCAGAAGATTTTTTTAAAGCCTTCAATGAAAAAGTAGCGAGCCTACATCCCGCTGCACAGACTTCAAGCGAAGTCACCGACGCGCATGCACCGACACAGGCTGATCACGACGATCACCATCCCGAACCTGTCGCTGATGATCCAGACAAACCGCAAGTCAGCACAGCTACATTGCGTTGGCTCGCTGCAGGCGCATTGGTGGTGCTGATTGCCATTCTCGCCACCAGCTTCTAGGGCACGCTGCGCGGGTTAGTTGCTTGCTTGGCGGATCGCCGCCATCAGTGCTTCGGGGGCTTGCGCCCCCGAGACACCGAGCTTGCGCTCTAAAATAAAAAAAGGCACACCAGAAATATCGAGTGCACGCATTTGCTGTTCGGTTTCAGCCACGTCGCGGGCCACAGCTCCTGCATCCCACATTGCCGTCACACGCGCAGCCTCGAGCCCGCTGCGTTGAGCGATCTGCAGCAGCTCGTCACGCGATCCCACATCACGGCCTTGTAAAAAATAGGCCGAAAAAATATCTTCAACCACCCCATCGCCGACCTGCTTTGTTTGTGCGTAAGCAATCAATTGATGCGCCAGCTGTGTGTTGGGCGTGATCGTGACGCGCGAAAAATCAAAGGTCAAACCTTCACGTGCGGCCTCAGCGGACATGCGCGCATCTAAGGCTTGGGCTTTTTCTATACTGCCAAACTTCGCACTGCGATACGCTGCACGCGGCATGCCGCTTATGGGCATCTCAGGATTGAGCTGAAATGGCAACCAACGCACCACGCATTGCTGCGTACTCGCCAACGCAGCGATGGCTTTTTCCAAACGTCGCTTGCCAATAAAACACCAAGGGCAAATCACATCAGAGACCACATCAATGTGAACCACAGGCACTGTGTGAGGAATGGTTGGCGCGGTCATGTGGTGTACTTTAGTTGCCGGCAATCGTCATCGAATCGATCAAGATCGATCCGGTCGAACGCGAGCCACGCACCAAGGTATCGGCACCCACCTCAACAATACCTTGAAACATTTGCCCTAAGTGCCCGGCGATGGTGATTTCTTCGACCGGATAAGCAATCTCACCGTTTTCAACCCAATACCCGGCAGCGCCACGCGAATAATCTCCGGTGAGCAAATTGATGCCGTGCCCCAGTAATTCAGTCACAAATAATCCGCGATGCATCTGCCGTAACAAGGCGGGTAAATCACGTGTACCGGGACGCAAGATCAGGTTGTGATTTCCGCCAGCGCTACCGGTGCTGCGTAAACCGAGTTTGCGCGCTGAGTAACTACCTAAAAAATAATCTTGCACCACACCGGCCGACACAATGGCGCGCTCGCGCGTCGCCACGCCTTCTTCATCAAATGGCGCACTGGCCAGCCCCTGTGCCAACCAAGGCTGTTCATCTAAAAAAACATTGGGCGAAAATATTTGCTTACCTAAGCTATCCACAAGAAACGACGACTTGCGGTATAAATTGCCGCCAGAAATCGCCGAAATAAAATGTCCGATCAACCCGCCCGCAAGTGGCGCTTCAAATAACACCGGCGCTTGGCAGGTTTTAATTTTGCGTGCACCCAAGCGTGATAATGCGCGCTCCGCGGCATAGCGTCCTAAGCGGGTGGGATCAGCCAATGCAGACGCTACGCGCGCCGAACTGTACCAATCATCGCGTTGCATCAAGCCCTGATCTTCTGCGATTAATGCGCATGACAACGAATGTCGACTGGTGGCATAACCCGACAAAAAGCCCAAGCTATTGGCCAACACAAATTGCGAGTGTTGCGCTGAGACTGTCTCTTATACACATCTC
>CAWUMP010000014.1:0-18846 GCA_963923385.1 uncultured bacterium
TGCTGATATCGACACATGTTTAACGCCAACTTACTTGCTCAAGCCGACCCCGAATTGTGGGCGGCGATTCGTCGTGAAAATGCCCGACAAGAAGCGCACGTAGAGCTCATCGCCTCTGAAAATTACGCGAGTGTTCCAGTGATGCTTGCGCAAGGCAGCCAACTCACGAACAAATACGCTGAAGGGTATCCGGGTAAACGCTACTACGGCGGTTGTGAGTTTGTGGATCAAGCTGAGGTGATTGCGATCGAGCGGGCAAGAAAACTGTTTGGTGCTGATTGGGCCAACGTGCAGCCGCACTCCGGATCGCAAGCCAATCAGGCGGTCTATATCGCCACCTTGAAGCCCGGTGACACGGTGATGGGTATGTCACTTGCACACGGTGGTCATCTGACGCACGGCGCATCAGTGAATATGTCGGGCAAGCTGTATCACTTTATGTCGTATGGATTAAATGCAGCAGAAGAAATCGATTACGACGCGGCAGAAAAACTCGCGCTCGAGCATCGACCCAAAATGATCGTTACTGGCGCATCTGCGTATTCGTTGGCAATTGATTGGAAACGCTTTCGCGCTATCGCGGATCAAGTCGGTGCATTGTTATTGGCCGATATCGCGCATTACGCGGGCTTGATTGCGGCGGGGTTGTATCCCTCGCCAGTGGGGATTGCGGATTACGTCACGACCACCACGCATAAAACCTTGCGTGGGCCGCGTGGTGGCTTGATTCTTGGTATGGGCGACACCGGCAAGGCAGTCAACTCAGCGATCTTTCCGGGGATTCAGGGCGGGCCGTTAATGCATGTGATTGCCGCCAAAGCAGTGGCCTTTGGTGAAGCCTTGCGTCCCGAGTTTAAGTTGTACCAACAACAAGTGTTGGAGAACGCGAAGGCCATGGTGCGGGTGTTGACGGCACGCGGTTTACGTATTGTTTCGGGTCGTACTGAGTCGCATGTGTTTTTGGTGGACTTACGCGCGAAAAAAATTACCGGAAAAGATGCGGAAACCGCGTTGGGTCAAGCGCACATCACGGTCAATAAAAACGCGATCCCAAATGATCCAGAAAAACCCATGGTCACATCGGGTATTCGGATCGGCACGCCAGCCATGACCACGCGTGGATTTAAAGAGGCCGAAGCCGAGCGACTCGCGCACCTCATTGCTGATGTGCTTGAGCATCCTACCGACGAAAAAAATCTAGCCTGTGTGCGTGCCGGTGTGGCCGAGTTGTGTGCCGCGCATCCAGTCTACGGTTAAACGACTGCACCGCGTATGCGTTGCCCCTTTTGCGATTCACACGATACACAGGTGCTGGATACGCGTACGAATCCTGAGGTAAATGCAGTACGTCGGCGGCGTAAATGTGGCGCATGCGCCAAGCGCTTTACAACGTTTGAAAAAGTCGAGCTGCGTATGCCACGGCTGATTAAAAAAGATGGCACACGCAGCGACTTTGATCGAGAAAAACTCTCCAGCAGCATGATGGTGGCTCTGCGTAAACGGCATGTGGCCACCGAACGCGTTGATCTGGCGATTGATCGTATCGAAGAAAAATTACGCAGCTCTGGTGAGCGTGAAATAGCCACGGCACACATTGGTGAGTTGGTGATGCACGAATTAGCGTTACTCGATCAAGTGGCTTTTATTCGCTTTGCATCGGTCTATCGGAGTTTTGATACGCCTGAAGATTTTCGTGTCGCCGCACAAGCGGTCGATGCCCCTTTGTCGCTGCGAAAACCGCGTCGCACGCGCACCCGTTAGCACAGCAACCCGTGTCTCGTTCTGATCCCAACGTAGCAACCGATGTTCGCTGGATGCAACAGGCGTTGCAGTTGGCCGAGCGCGGTTTGTTTACCACGAGCCCGAATCCGCGCGTGGGTTGTGTGTTGGTGCGTGATGATCGTGTGGTGGGTGAGGGATGGCACGTGCGTGCGGGATTTGCACATGCAGAAATTCATGCACTCAATGCGGCTGGTGAGGCCGCGCGGGGTGCAACGGCTTATGTCACCTTAGAGCCTTGTAATCATCACGGACGTACACCGCCTTGCACCGAAGCGCTGATTCAAGCCGGTGTGACGCGGGTGGTGGCAGCGATGCGTGACCCAAATCCGCAGGCCTGCGGTGGTGCTGAACGCTTGCAAGCAGCAGGTATTGATGTTTCGTTTGGTGTGCTCGAATCCGCAGCGCGTGAATTGAATCTTGGATTTATTTCACGTGTCACGCGAGGTCGGCCTTGGGTACGTATGAAAATTGCCGCCAGTCTGGATGGTCGTACTGCGCTCGCAAATGGGGTGTCTCAGTGGATTACGGGTGCGGCCGCACGCGCAGATGGTCACGCTTGGCGCGCGCGCGCTTGTGCGGTGCTCACAGGGATTGGCACCGTGCGTGAAGATAATCCGCAGCTGAATGTGCGCGACGTTTCCACTGCACGACAACCCATGCGCGTGGTGATCGATAGCCGTCTCGAGACGCCACCCGATGCGCGCATCTTGCATCGATCGTCTGCAACGCAAGAGGTATTGATCGTTGCGGCCAACGAGCAGCGTGACGCGCACGCGCGACTGGTGCAAGCAGGGGCGCAAATTGCCTACGTTCCGAACGCAGCAGGGAAAGTGGATTTGCCGGCGATGTTGGCTTTACTCGCCGATCGCGGTATCAACGAACTACACACTGAAGCGGGCGAAAAATTAAATGGCTCCTTGTTGCGCGAAGGCTGCGTTGATGAGTTGTTACTGTATTTAGCACCGACGTTGCTTGGTGATACCGCGCGCGCCATGGCGAGCTTACCAACCTACAGTCAGCTACCTGCGCCAATGCAATGGCGCTTTCATGCGATTGATCGTGTTGGTGACGATGTACGCTTATTGGCGCGCGCATTAAAGGAGTCTTGATGTTTACCGGAATTATTCAAGCGGTTGGTCAGATTGTGACGGTGCAACCCCTCGCCGCCGGCGTACATTTGTTGGTGGATGTTGCGCAGTTGCCGACAGAGGATGTGGCGTTGGGTGATTCAATTGCGATTCAAGGCGCTTGTATGACGGTGGTGAGTCGGCAGGGCCAAGTGTTGGGTTTTGATGTGTCGCGCGAATCGCTTGACTGTACAGTCGGTTTGTCTGAACCCGGACCGGTGAATTTAGAAAAAGCCTTGTGTTTGGGCGAGCGCATGGGTGGACATTTGGTGACTGGGCATGTCGATGGTCTGGGAACGGTCCGTATCTTTGAAGCGCGCGGTGAATCGTGGCACTTAGCAATCCAAGCCCCGGAATCGCTCGCCCGCTACTTGGCGCGTAAGGGCTCGGTGACGGTCAACGGCGTGAGTCTGACCGTCAACCAAGTGAGTGGGGCGTGCTTCGAAGTGAATATCATTCCCCACACCTTGGCTGCGACCACACTGTCCCGCCTCGCACCAGGCGCGTTGGTGAACCTCGAAGTCGATCTGATCGCGCGCTACGTAGAACGCATGGTGTCGGCCGACACTGGGCAGCCGCACAACGACTAAGCGTTGCTCTGCGCGTCATTGGCAACGACCGAGGGTCGGTGCGTGCGCCCACTCCATCGCCCGCACAGAAGCGATAAAAAAAGTTAAAATCGGTTTCCATTGGCGGGCTAGCAAGCCCAAAGCAAGCCCAAAGTAAGCCCATCTAAGCGCTTGGATCTTATGGCCGAAAGCAGATGACTGATCTAGCGCACATCAACTGGCTCGGTCTAGGCGCCGCCCTGCGCGCCGCTCGCGAGTCTCGAGAAATTCCCCTAGAAGCTGCGGCACATTACTTGTGCTTATCTAAGCATCAAGTGGTTGCGCTCGAGGAGGATCGATCGACATCCTTTCCGAGCGATTCGTTGCGCTTTACTTGTGCGCGACGTTACTGCGCCTACATGGCGTTAGATTGGACCCCTTTTATTGAAGCACCCGAGACGCAATCGGTTGTGCCAGCGCCGCCAGCATCCAACGCGCTAGACACTGCGCCTACGGATGCATTTGCAGTAATGCCAAATTCCATCGCCGCAGCGATTGTGCACAGCGCACCTTCAGACGGTGAGACAACACCCGAGGTCAATCACGCTTCCGCGCCTGCGTCTGTGGTGCGGCTGACATCTAGCCCGGTGGCCAGTGCGGCACCGATGCAGCCGGTAGAAATTGAAACCCGACTGACTGCGCGCTCGCCGCGTCGTCGTGTGGTGCCTATCCTTTTTATGTTTTTGCTTCTTGGTGGTGTGGTGGTGTTGTTTATCCGCGGAGCATGGCATGAGACGCGTCCTGGTGTTGTACCAACACGCGCAGACACGGTTCAGCTTGAGCCGGTGATTCTCAGCGTACCCGAGCAGCTAGCCAGTCGCGATCCCAACGTTGCTGAATCGGGACCGACACCCGCCCTCACGACACCCAATCCAGTCATCGAGACGTCCCCGCCTGAAGAAGCCCCTCGGGTGGTGGAAATTGTCGGGGCCAGCGCAGACAAGCAAAGCAATTCTTTTTATGTCGAAGGACGTACACCCTTTGTGCTTTTAAAAAAGCGTGCAAAGAGCGATTCGGAGCCTGCACGCGTTGAATTTCCAGGTAGTACTTCTACGCGTATATCGATTGCTTCAGATGAGTTGGTACGCTTAGCTGAAGGTCAGAACGTGTCGATTTTTTATCAAGGCCGACCTGTACCGAGTGCGGTGCTTGAATCGGGCGCTTGGTTGCGATTTATTCCAAAATCGAAAAACTAGCCGCGTAGCGATGTTAGCGTTGGGTCTGCATAAAGTTGCAGATTTCACCCGGCGTGGTGAACCACACCCGCCCACTACTGCAAATGTGTTGTAGGGCGCGACGTAAGTGGCGTAAGCGATACGGTTGCCCGACTAAGTACGGATGTAACGCAATACCCATCACCAAGGGTTGCGCCTTCGATTGCATCAGCATCTCATCAAAGTTATCGATGATCATGTCAGCAAAATCGCGCCCATCCATTTGTCGCGCGACGATCATCGGGATGTCGTTGAGCTCTTGTGGGTACGGAATCGACCAAAGCGTTTGGCCGCTGCGTGTTTGAAAGGCGATGGGTTGATCGTCGTGACACCAATTAAGCGTGTAGGTATAACCCGTTTCGGCGAGTAGATCGGGCGTTTGCATCGACTCAGAAATCCATGGTGAGAGCCAGCCTTGTGGCGCGCTGCCTGTGTGTTGCTCAATCCGACGACGACAATCGATGAGCAACGTACGTTCATCGGCTTCAGCAAGCACACCTTGCCGCTCTGCATTGGTATGGCCATGTCCGATGAGCTCATCGCCGCGTGCAACAAACGCTTCAATCACTTCAGGGCAATAATCGTAGAGCGCAGTGTTGATCAGACAACCCACTGGTAACGCGAGTTGATCGAATAATTCAAGGCAACGCCAAACCCCGACGCGATTGCCGTAATCACGCCACGCGTAATTGAGAACATCCGGCTGCGGACTCGGTGGACCCAGAGTGGCGCCCAAGCCTTCACCGAAATCAAAGTGCTCGATGTTAAAGCCGAGGTAAACCGCCAAGCGTTTTCCACCCGGAAAGCTGTAATCAGGGCGATGATGAATCGCACTGTAGGCGTAGCGTCCATGCGTTTTTAAAAGACGAGTCATGCGAGGGCTCAAGCAATCGAAAAAAATGAGTGAATGGGGCGCGTCAATGCTGCGATTCTAGCGGCGTGCTCGGTGCTTGTAGCGTGAGTGTTGTTTGAGGGCAAATCGCCTAAGTTGTCGGTGGCGTTTATTGCGCTTGCGGTGGCGAGCCAAGATAGGCTTGGGCGAGCACATCGGCATTTTCTAATGCAGCAGTATGACCTGCATACACCACCTGACCGGCGTTTAATACTGTCGCGCGGTCTGCAAGTGTGAGTACCATGCGCGCCATTTGATCGACCAGCAACAAGGTGATACCACGCGCGCGTAAGGTGGCCAGTGTTGCAAACAGTTCTTGCACGATAGCCGGCGCAAGGCCAAGTGAAGGTTCGTCGAGTAATAACACCCGTGGCTGTGCGGCAAGGCCGCGTGCAATCGCGAGCATTTGTTGTTCACCACCTGAAAGTAAGCCTGCGGGCTGCGACTTTAATTGCGCTAATTTTGGGAATAAGGCGTACAACGATTGCAAATCTGCATCGCGCAGCGCGCCGAGTCGGTATGCGCCAAGTCGTAAATTATCTTCGACACTCAATTCAGGAAACACTTGACGGCCTTCGGGCACCAAGATCAGTGCGCGACGCGCGATTTGATGCGCAGGAAGATGGGCAATTTGATGGCCAGAAAAAAAGACGCCGCCAGTGACCGGCCGATGTAGCCCAGCCATCGCACGCAATAAGGTCGACTTTCCTGCACCATTTGCGCCCAAGACCGCAACCAGCTCACCGGCATGGACATCCAAAGAAAGCCCATGTAAAGCAGGTGCGGTTCCATAAGCGGCGCTGAGTTGTTGCGCGGCTAACAACAGTTCGCCGCGAGGGGCGGACACGTGATTCGCGTTTGCAGCGTTCTGTGCATTGGCGGGTGTCGCAGCAGTCGGTGAACCGAGATAAGCGCGTTGTACCTCGGGGTTGCGTTGAATGTCGGCCGGCGTTCCATCGGCGATACGTCGACCTGCATCCAGCACAAACAATTGATCCGAGATGCCCATCACCAATTGCATGTCATGCTCAATTAACAGTACAGCAATACCGAGTGCGGCAATGCGTTGTAGCACCGCACCGAGCTGTTGTTTTTCTTCTGCAGATAATCCTCCCGCCGGTTCATCGAGCAGTAAAACATCCGGTTGCATGGCCAGCGCGCGTGCGATTTCAACGAGACGACGATCTACATGCGCCAGCGCACCACCTAAGCGTGATGGATCGCCTTGATAACCTACCCATGCCAGCAACGCTTGTGCAAGTGCAGGATCTGCATGTTGTTTGGATCCTGGTTCCCACAAACGGCCACGCAACATCGCAACGCGTAGATTTTCATCGATCTGCATGCCAGAAAATAATTGCGATGTTTGAAATGTCCTCGCCACGCCAGCGCGTGCAATACGCCATGAAGCCAGTCCAGCGAGTGCTTGTGTGTGCAGCCGAATGTGTCCTTGGTCGGGTGCATAAAACCCGGAAATCAAATTGAGTAACGTGGTTTTGCCCGCGCCGTTTGGACCAATCAAGCTGGTGATTTTTCCGCCAGCTGCCTGCAACGACACGTGACCGACAGCTTGATTGCCGCCAAAACGAATCGATATGTCTTGTACTTCAAGATTGATCTGTACAGCCTTGCGTAACCACGTATCGACCAATGCCGTGTTTGCCTGTGGGATTTGCACGCAGGCGTCGCGCTGACGCCGTTGCTGCCACCAGTGTTGCAGTAAGCCAACCAACCCACCGGGCGCAAGCAGCAGCACGATGAACAACAAGACACCAAACATGAGCAAGCGATATTCGGCAAGAAACGACAGCATCTCGGGTAATAGCACTACCACCAATGCCCCAAGGACGGGCCCACTCATCGTACCGACACCACCAACAAGGACCACCAACAAAAATGCGATGGACTGAAAAAACGGAAATGACTCTGGGCTAATAAAGCCATTGAGTGAACCAAACAATGCACCCGCCAAGCCAGTCACGCCAGCCGAAATCGCAAAAGCAAGCGTGCGTGCAGCAATTAAATTTGCCCCCAAGGATTGCGCAGCGACCTCCGCGTCGCGCGTGGCACGTAACATCAATCCCCATCGACTCGCGTGCAATCGGTGAAAGCCCAACATCAAGCCGCCGGTGAGGAGCACACACAACAACGCCAAGTCGCGTTCATCAAAGGTGTAAGTGCCGAGGCTTGGTTTGGGAATATTCATCAAGCCATTCCAACCACCCGTCAGACTTTTCCACTCGGCAATGCCTTGTTCAACCACAAAGCCAAAGGCAATCGTGATCATCGCTAAATAAGGACCGCGTACGCGTAGGGCAGGCAAAGAAAGCGTTGCACCGGCTGCTGCCGAGATGAGTGCAGCGGCCAGTGCACCGGCGAACATGTTCCAACCCAAAGCGGTGGCCAAAATGGCTGCGGTGTAAGCACCAATTGCATAAAACGCCGCATGCCCAAGCGAGATTTGTCCAGCTAACCCAAGTAATACATTTAATCCAATGCCGACTGCAGCAGTGAGCGCGACGTTAGCAAGAATGAACTGTTGATAGCCATTGCCGATACTCGCTGCTACAGCGCCGATCAAGACAAAGAGCGCACTCGGCCAGAGGGTCTTAAAGCGTGTGGTCATGATTAAACTTTTTTGAGCGCGCCGCGACCAAACAGGCCGTGCGGACGCCAAGCCAGCGTTGCAATCACAAATGCAAACGACACGATTTGCGTCCACGACGAACCGAGTGTCGCGGTGATCATGGCTTCAGCCACACCCAAGATTAGTCCAGCAAGCATGACCCCACGTGGATTTCCAATGCCACCCAAAATCGCTGCGGCAAACGCTTTGATACCAAATAAAGTGCCCATGCCTGCGGAGACGGTATACAGCGGTGCGATCAACATCCCGGCAATCGCAGCAAACACACCGGCCAGCGCAAACGCACCGGTGGTGGCTAAAGCCACATCAATGCCCATCAAGCGTGCTGCTTCGCGATGTTGCGCAACTGCACTCACTGCGCGACCCAGTGCGCTGCGTTGCATGCCGATACGTAAGGCAAAGGCAATCGAAAATCCAACCACAGGAATCAATAGTTGCAGTGGCGTGATACGTAAGCCCGCGAATTCAATGCCCCCAGAGGTCAGTAGGGAGGCGGGCATGCCGCGAGGATCTTTGCCAAAGCTAAACAACACCACGTTTTCTAAAATCAAACCCAAAGCCACCGTGGCCATCAACCACGCATCGGATTGTCGTTGTACAAACGGACGTACAGCGATGCGTTCAACGAGCGCACTCCACAGCCCACACAAGAGTAACGCAGCCGGAATAGCAAACCACAACGACCAACCGAGTTTGACTTGCAGTGTAAAGAGCAGCACCGCGCCTAACATCAGCGTGGCGCCTTGCGCAAAATTGACGCAACCGGACACCGCAAAGGTGATGTAAAAACCCAACGCGGTTAGGCCGTACATGCTGCCCAGACCAATGCCGGTCATGGCAGCAGATAAAAGTGCGTATATGTCCATCACCAAAGCCACGCCTCGCGTTAACGAGGGGTGGCGATTGATTATTGATTAGGGCACAGGAACGATCTTGCCAGCCTCAAAACGCACCATGATGTAATCCTCTGGGGCGAGACCTTCGTGATCTGTTGGGCCAAATGGACGCTTGTAGGTTTTGATCAGACCTTCATGCAAATCGATTTCGTACATGGCTTTGCGTACGGCCTCGCCGTCGGTGGATTTGGCTTTATCGATCGCGCGTGCGACTAAATGCATGGCGTCGTATGCGTTAGCGGTCCCGACCGGTGCCAATACATCGGCGGGCGATTTCACGCCGTAGTTTTTCGCGAGCGCGGCAAACACGCGCTTACCCGCTTCATTTTGTTTGGCAAAGAAGCTATAGGTCTGCACAAAATGTGCGTCCCCCGCGGTGGGTCCTGCTAACTCATCAAAGCGACCACCAGAAATACCCCAATGCGAAACCACTGGTACTTTCCAACCCATCCGCTCACGGGCCTTCATCATTTGTGCACCGGGGGCCGCATTGGCCACCAAAATTAAGGCGTCGGCTCCCGCGTTACGCAAACGCGTGAGTTGTGGTGTCACGTCGACATCGTTGGCTTCAATTTTTTCGATACCGGCGAGGGTGATGTTTGCAGCCGCTGCGGCTGCTTTTAAGCCGCGTTCATTGGATTCACCCCACGGGTTATTAATCAGCACAAGACCGGGTTTTTTGGCGCCCATTTTGTTACTGGCGTAACGCAGTAGGGCGATATCCACCAAATCGTCTTGCGCTGAGACACGAAACACGTAGTTTGGGTTCGCGCCATTACGGGTAATGTTGGTTCCCGCTGCCCACACGCCCATGAAAGGCACCTTGGATTGATTGGCGATGGGCACAATCGCTAATGACACGGGCGTATCAATACCGCCAAATAACACGCTGACTTTTTCGTTAGAGATTAATTCGCGTGCTGCCGCAACCCCTTTCGGTGGACTGGATTCGTCGTCACGACGAATGAGTACGAGCTTGCGCCCACCAATGCCGCCTTTGGCATTCAGTTCTTCAATGGCGATCGTGAGGCCGCGGGTGATGGCTTCACCAGATTGTGCGGATTGACCCGTCAACGCAGCGACGAGACCAATCTTGATTTCTTGCGCGGACAAGCTGAGGCTGGTGAACAAACATAGCGCGAGGAGTGAGAGGCGGATTTTCATTGGGGGCTCCGAAGACAAGCAAACAAGACGTAGGAAACTAAACAGAAAGATCGCTGGAACTAAGACGCAACGCACAACGTACAAACGTGGAACGGACGACGCACAACGCACCAGCGCACAACGTACTGAAATAGAACGTACAACGTACCAACGTAGAACGCACAACCCGATACAGCAAGGGTTGTGCCCACTGCGTGGCAGGGCAGATTGCGTCGTGCAAGCAATGTTGTGCACTGTCTGAGCGCCTTATTTGGCGTTGTTGCACACACTTGGTGCGCTATTTTTGGTCATGCGGGGTCGAGCGATGGAACGTCTATGCTCTTGGGGTAGAAGCAGCCTCGGTGCGAAGGCGTTTATGTAACGCATCAAGCGGGGTTTGAACTGCGCAAATACCGGGAACACATGTTGCTGAGCATTGGCTGTGCTGCACCGAATCGTCTCCGTTGTATTCGCCATTGCGACACCGAAGACAAAGACCGTCCATTTCAAAGGATATCGCCGATGCAAACTGCGCAATCGCTCAAACTAAACGCCGACGCAACCCATCGCGCTGCCATTCCGCTGATTGACCTGACGCCGTACTACGCGCCACAACGCGATCCGCAGGCGATGCAAGCGTTGATCCGTCAAGTCGACCAAGCCTTGTGTGAGATTGGCTTTTTGTGTGTGACTGGACACCGCGTCGCCTTGCCTTGTATTGAAGATGCGCAGCAAACCGGATTCGCGTTTTTCGATAGCCCTGAAGAAATTAAAAACGCTGCGCGCGCAGTCCGCCACAAAACGCGGGGTTGGACACCCATGGGAGACCATGCCTTGTCGTATTCGATGACGGGTCAAGGCGAGCGACCGCCAGCAGATTTATTCGAGCGCTATCGTTTGGGACCGTTTGGATTTGCAGACGATGCCTACCATCGCGCGCGTACCGATGGTGCCTACGCGCCGAATGTGTGGCCGACGCAGTTACCCGCATTCGAGCGTGATCTGAGTGCGTATTACCGTGCCATGAGTCTCTTGTCGCGCGATTTACTGCGCGTATTTGCACTGGCCTTGGGGTTGGATGAGTACTGGTTTGACGCCATGATTGATCGTGAGATGTCGTCGTTGTGTCTCAATCACTACCCCGCGTTAACCGCGCCGCCGATGCCAGGTCAGTTGCGTGCAGGCGCCCACACCGATTACGGGACCGTCACGATTGTTGCACCCACGCAAGCACCGGGTGGTTTGCAAGTGCGTACGCGTGATCGCGGTTGGACCGATGTGCATGTCACGCCTGGCACGTTTGTGGTCAATATCGGCGACATGATGGCGCAGTGGACCAACGACCGCTGGGTCTCAACGCTGCATCGTGTGGCCAATCCCCCCACGGATTTTGGACCTGCGAGCCGCCGCTTATCGCTGGTTTATTTTCATCAACCCAATCCGGATGCCGAGGTGCGTTGTATCCCGACCTGCGTGAGCGAAGAACGTCCAGCGGCGTATGCGCCAGTGACGGCGGGGGACTACATCGCACACAAAATCAATCTGCACTTTCAAAGTTATCGCGCAGCGTAAGTACGCACTAGGGGCGGTAGAATTCGCCCCGCCGTGCTTTCTCCTACCCAACAAGCCGCGCGTCTAGCGCGGCGACCGCGCCCCACATTTGATCCCGCGCTGCCAGTCAATGGTAAGCGCGAGGACATACGTGCAGCGATCGACGCCAACCCTGTTGTGATTTTGTGCGGTGAAACGGGATCGGGAAAAACCACGCAGTTACCAAAAATTTTGCTGGAGATGGGGCGTGGTGTGGCTGGATGGATCGGACACACCCAACCACGTCGCATCGCTGCGCGCTCGGTTGCCGCACGAATCGCACAAGAACTCGGCGTCGAGTTGGGCGCTGAAGTGGGATACAAGGTCCGCTTTAATGATCGCGTGCGACGTGAATCGTTTGTCAAACTCATGACCGATGGGATTTTGCTTGCAGAAACCCAAACGGATCCCGATTTACTGGCCTATGACACCCTGATCATCGATGAGGCGCACGAGCGCAGTCTGAACATTGATTTTTTGCTTGGCTATCTCAAGCGCTTACTTACCCGACGCGCCGATCTGAAGGTGGTCATCACGTCAGCCACCATTGATGCAGATAAATTCGCACGACACTTTGCTTCGCCCGATGGCGTGCATGCACCGGTGATTGAAGTCTCGGGGCGGTTGTATCCAGTCGATATTCGTTATCAACCCGTGCAGGGCGATACCGAGGACACCACGCGGGATGAAGAAGAGGTGGCACTCATCGACGCTGTGGATACCCTGTGTCGTTTGGGCCCAGGAGATGTATTGGTATTTTTGCCAGGTGAACGCGAGATTCGTGTGGCAGCAGAAAGTTTACGCAAGCAGCATCCACCCAACACCGATATCTTGCCGTTGTATTCGCGTTTATCTGCTAGCGAACAAGACCGTGTATTTAAAACGAGCGCATCGCGCCGCATCGTGCTGGCTACCAACGTGGCCGAAACTTCGCTCACCGTGCCTGGCATTCGGTATGTCGTGGATACCGGATTAGCGCGGGTGAAGCGCTATAGCTATCGCAATAAAGTTGAGCAACTCCAGGTCGAAAAAATTTCGCAAGCCGCTGCGCGCCAGCGTGCAGGACGCTGCGGACGGGTGGCAGATGGCGTGTGTATTCGTCTGTATGACGAAGAGGATTTCAATGCACGCGCGGCGTTTACTGATCCAGAAGTGCTGCGCGCGTCGCTGGCCACGGTGATTTTGCGCGCTAAGAGTTTAAATCTGGGCGATCCAGCCGTGTTTCCGTTTATTGATCCGCCACCGCCACGCGCGTTTGCAGATGGCTATGCATTGTTGGATGAATTGGGTGCAGTCGATACGCAGCTTGCGCTGACCCCGATTGGCAAGACGCTCGCGCGCTTACCGTTAGATCCACGCATTGGCCGCATGCTGCTCGCTGCGAATACCGAAGCCTGTTTGCAGCAAGTGTTAGTGATTGGCGCAGCCCTCACGGTGTCCGATCCGCGCGATCGGCCGTTTGATCAACAAGCAGCTGCAGATCAAGCGCATGCGCGATTTGCCGATCCACGTTCAGATTTTTTAGCGTTGCTCAAATTGTGGTCGTTTGCACAATCGTTAGAGCAAGGTTTATCGCATCGTAAATTTGCTGCTGCATGTCGACAACATTTTTTATCCGTGGCGCGACTGCGTGAATGGCGTGAGGTGCACACCCAGTTACACACACAGGTGCTTGAATTGGGTTGGTCGATGACGCACGTGGACATCGAGCGACCGGAAGGCGTGCAGGCCATCCATCGGGCCTTGCTGACCGGACTATTCGGGCACGTGGGTTGGCGCGCAGAGAGCGACGTCAACGCACGGGGTGTGAGCGCAGGTGCCTATACCGGAGCGCGCGGAATTAAATTTTGGCTTCATCCCAGCTCGGGCACCAAGCAACCAGGCCGTTGGGTGATGGCCGCAGAGTTGACCGATACCACACGCTTATACGCCCGCGTTGTGGCGGCGATTACGCCGCAATGGCTCGAAGAATTGGGTGGGCATCTCATAAAACGTTCACGCGACAATCCGCATTGGGAAAAATCGCGGGCGCAAGTGGTGGCAATGGAACGCGGCACCTTGTATGGCTTGCCAGTGTATGTCAATCGACGCGTGCATTACGGCCCAATGGATCCATCGCTGTGTCGAGAAATATTTATACGCGAAGCCCTGGTGGCGGGTGAATTTGAAACGCGTGCGCCATTTTTTAAACACAACCAACAGTTACTCGCTGAAATCTCACGTTTAGAACACAAGGCGCGGCGCCCAGATATTTTGGTTGATGATGCGTTGATCGAAGCGTTTTACGATGCGCGTATTCCTTCCGACATTTATCAAGGTGCGGACTTTGAGCGTTGGCGAAAAACTGCTGAGCAAGACGACCCACGTTGCTTGTTTTTATCGCGTGAAGATTTAATGCGGCATGAAGCGGCGGGTATCACCACAGAGAATTTTCCGGCAACACTGCGTTATGGCGCGAGCGAATTTAAACTGGAGTATCACTTTGAGCCTGGGCATGCGCGCGACGGCGTGACGCTGGTCGTGCCGCTGGCATTACTCAATCAAGTGCCTGCAGCACGCTGTCAATGGTTAGTGCCAGGACTATTAAAAGAAAAAGTACAGGCGTTAACTAAAGCCTTGCCGCAGCGACTGCGTCATCGCTTGGGGGCGTTCGCAGCGTTTGCCGAGGGCTTTGTAGCAACGGTGAAGCCAGTCGATCAATCGCTGGATGCGGTGCTCAGCGCCTACATCCGCACACAGATTGGTTTAGAAGTGCCGTTGGATGCGTTTCGTCCAGATTCAGCGCCACCGCATCTACACATGAATTTTTGCGTGCTCGATGGGCATGGTCGACAATTGGCGATGGGGCGTGATTTAGAGGGGATCCGTCAACAATTACGCCCAGCCCTTAATGCGTTGTTGCAAGCGGCAGCGAGTGATCCCACGCAAACATCTGCAGATGCATCCACGCAAGAACGCTATAGCGCCTGGGGTGGTATAGGCACACGCAGCGCAGCTGACTTGCAGCTTGATTTAGAAGAGGTGATGACTTTGTCCTCGCATGGACAATCGATGGTGGGTTATCCCGCGTTGGTCGATGTGGGCGATGCAGTGCAGTTAACTGTATTTGAGGCACCCGAGGCCGCGCGACACGCACATCGTGTTGGTGTGCGGCGCTTGCTGATGTTGGTATTGCGCGAGCGTATTAAAGATCTAGAACGCGGTTTGGCGCGTGATGCGTTACTTGGTCCCATCAAAGAGGATGTGCTGATTGCGTCATTGGAGCGCAGTTTTTTGGCTGATGGCTTACCCATGACGCGCACCGCGTTTGCTGCCAGCGTCGCTTCAGGTCGTGATCGCTTTGGCTTGATAGCGCAAGAGATTATGCGACTGAGCACTCGGGTTCTGACGGAGCAACGCGAGGTGCAAAAAAAAATGCAGGCTGCAGCAAAAAATTTTCCGATCGTCGTCCAGGATATTGAGCAGCAGTTACAGCAGTTACTCCCCAAAGGAGGTATCGCCAGTATTGCCTGGGAGCGCTTGCAGCATGTGCCGCGCTATTTACAGGCGATCAGCTTACGTTTAGATAAGTTGCGCGCAGATCCAGCGCGTGACACGCGTTTGGCAGCAGAGCTTGCGCCGTTGATTCTTGCTTGGCGGCGTGACGCCTCTTCGCGTGCGCGTTTGGGCGGTGACTCAGCAGAGTTGGAGCAGTTTCGTTGGTTGTTAGAAGAATTGCGCGTTTCGTTATTTGCGCAAGAACTACGCACGCCGGTGCCAGTCTCAAGTAAGCGCCTCGCTAAACTATGGCAAAGTTTGGCTTCACGTCGCGCCCATTAAGGCTTGGCGTGCGGAGCCAACAGCGACGACCCGCGCGCAGTGAATCGCTGGATGTTCGTTGTGTGTTTATTTTGTTTTGGTTCTTTATGTGTTAGGTGAACGATGAATGCAGCACAGCGACGGTTAGGAAAGGCTTTGGTGTTGTCGTTGGCGCATCTTTTTCATCCGCGCATGCTTTGGTTAATGCTGTGGCCGTTACTGATCTCTGCGACCTTATGGATTGGTTTGACGATTGCCTTGTGGACCCATGCGCTGGTGTGGATCGTGGATACCTTGCAGCATTGGTGGACCCATGGAACGTTCGCGCTGTCTTGGAGTGCGAGCGGGGTGGTCTTGTTGGTCGCGAAAGTGATTTTGTTGGTGGCCTTGCTCCCGTTGATTCAACTGACCGCGCTATTAATCTTGGGTGTGTTTGGTATGCCACGCATCGTGATGCATGTGGCCGATCGACATTACGCGACTTTAGCGCAGCGTCGCGGAGGCAGTTTTTTTGGAGGTTTAGTCAATAGCGTGAAGGCGATGTTGATTGCCGGTGTGCTATTCGTGATTGGCCTACCGTTATTGTTTTTTCCGCCGGTGTGGGCTGCGGTACCAGTGATTGCCGCCGCGTGGTTGAATCAACAGGTGTTGCGTTACGATGCATTGGCGTTGCATGCAACGGCGGATGAATTGCGTACGCTGATTGCCTCACGCCGATGGTCTTGGTATTTGCTTGGGTTGTTGATGGCGCTCTCGGCGTATGTGCCGATTGTTGGTTGGTTGGCGCCTGCTTATTTTGGCTTGGTATTTGCGCATGTGGCCTTGGATGCATTACAAGCCCTGCGCACGGCGCCGATTGAAGGCGAAATCACCCTAGAGACGGTTGAGGTGTTACGTATCGAGACAGCGTCGCATACGGCAAGCGACACCACGCGTATCAGCTGATCCGCTGGCAGGATCATAGGGCCCGTCATACGACAACGCCGCGTTGATGTTGACATCCAATACACCATAACCCGGTCCGGCTGCTTCGGGTAACCACCAGCCCATACCAGTGACCAGCACGCCAGGTGCGGTCGCACCACTCACCACGGCTTTGAGATTGCATGCGCCTTGTCCATCGGGCGTTTCGATTTGCACCCAATCTCCATCGGCAATGCCATACGCGGCTGCGGTATCGGGATGTAGTTTGAGCAGTGGATCAGGCGAGACCTTACGTGCCCAAGCTTGTTCGCGGAATCGCGAATGGTGATAAGTTTTTTCGCGCAAGCCTGTTTGCAAGATCAAAGGGAACTCGGTTTGCACACGATCTGCATTTTGTGCGCTGGCGCTTGGTACCCAATCGGGGAGTGGGTCTAGACCCAGTGCTGCCATGCGTTGCGAATACAACTCGACTTTACCGCTGGGTGTTTTAAAACCTTGCGCTGAAAAATTCCCTAAGGTGTAGTGAAACTCGGCAAACCCGTTACGTTGGAGCGCGTCGGTATCAATGTCGGTATCGCGTAACTGATACGCCATCAATTCAGTGGCATTACGCCACGGTAAAAATTTTTCATCGGCAGCACCTAAGGCCGCCATTTGTTGAACCAATGCGTACGCAATCTCGATGTCACTGCGTACCTCGCCTACACGCAACGCTACTGGCGCAGTGTAAGTGAGGCAGGGGCCATGGGCGTTGAGGGTGACCTCTTCTTCTTCGAGTGTAGTGGTCTTCGGTAAAACGATGTCTGCCAGCGCCGCTGTTGGATTCATGCTGTGCGTTGCGACCGCTAAAAAATCTAAGGATTGCAGTGCTTGGATCGTGCGTTGAGAGTTAGGGTAGGTGACAGCGATATTCACGCCAGAGATATACATTGCACGCACCGGATAGGGCTGATGCGTGAGGATGGCCTCGATCGCCGTGGGGTTGTGACAAGCAGTTTGCCAGCCACCTGGTCCAGCCCATAAAGGAAACTGCGCTGCGCCCAAGGTTTGTGAGGCGATGGCTTCAGGTAACTGAAATTGCGAATCGTGAATGATGTCGAGGTAAGTTTTAAATCCGTGCGGTCGTTTGGCACGACGATTACCGCCAGGGCGATCCAACTGACCGGTGACGGCCACCAAACAATGAAATGCACGAAACGTTTGCACACCGTTGCTCACGGCATCAATACCGTGACCAGACACAAAGGCCGACGGTCCGTTGGCATAAGCCAGTGCGGCTGCACGAATTTTCTCTGGCGCGACAGCGCTAATTGCGGCGGCGCGTTGCGGTGTCCAATCTTGCACGCGTTGTGACAGTGCTTCAAAACCATGCGTCCATGCGTGGATGAATGCATGATCCACGCGATTTTCGGTAATCAGTACATGCAACATCGCCATGGCAATCGCTGCATCTGTCCCAGGTTTAGGCGCGAGCCATAGATCAGCAATTTTTGCGGCTTCAGATTGCAAGGGATCAAGTACCACAATGGTTGCGCCGCGCGCTTTAGCCGCTTTGATGTTGGCCCATTGCACTGGGTTGGCTGCATGAGGATTTGCGCCGACGATGAGCACCGTGTTGGCGTTGGTGACATCTTCGCCATTTTGAATACTCAACCCAGTGACCATGTCAGATACGCCACGACAGCCACCGCAAAGATCTTGGTTGATGAGCCAATTCGGTGATCCCATGGCCCGCATGGTGAGTGCCATGATGGGACCACGCGAAAAAAACGCACCGCCCGTTGCGCCGGCTAAGGCAAGTGGACCGTGCGTTTGACGCACACGTGCAAATTGTTTAGCCATGGTTTGAATGGCTGTGTCCCAATCGATGGGTTCCCATTCACCGCTGCCGCGTGGACCCACGCGTCGCATCGGTTGCGTTAAGCGTGCAGCTCCGTAAGTGAGTTCTGGTAATCCGCGCGCGCCTTTGACGCAAAACATGCCATGGCTCGCCGGGTGCGCAGGGTTTGGCGCGACCCGCGTGACTCGACCAGCGTTGGTGTGGGCGAGTGCGCCGCACAATGTGGAGCATTCCCAACACGTGGTCGCACGTGGTGTGCTCTCATCAATGGCGTGTGGTGCGTTCATATCGCAGACTAGGATTGGCGCAAAGGGGGTGTCAATACGCGAATGCGAACCGCGTTACACTGCGCACCCGTTAAATCGAAACAGTCTGGATCTCGTAT
>CAWUMP010000015.1:0-18404 GCA_963923385.1 uncultured bacterium
GCTTCACGCCAACGCTCCATGCCAGCCGAAAGAATTTGCACGACAACAATGTCGGCGTAACGATCGACAATCAATCCAGGTAAGCCATCGGATTCGCCGTGCACTAGCCGCTGCGCGTTCGTGCATGTCGGTGCGAGTTCGGGTAGCTTGGTACGCAATGCAATTGCCGCCTCAATTCGCGCGTGAATAAACGCTGCATCGATCACCGTATCGGTTGCAAAGCTCCACACGCGCGCACGAATTTGCGACGACGCGCTCCATGCTGCCAACGCTAAGGCGTCGCCTTCCGCACTTTCGATGCACACCGTTTCACCCGACTGCGGTGTACCGCTTGCTTGTGCAATCGCCCCAGAAAAAATCCACGGATGACCACGTCGCAACGATTTATCGCGTCCGGGTTTTAAACGTACGCGCGTTTGTTTCATACCCAACCCACGGCACCCAACGCCGCGCCAAGCGCGATCATCCATAACGGATGTAAGCGCGTGCGCCACGAAATCAATGCAGCTGTAATCGTCAAGATCAGCGCAATGGTGTTGATATCTGCAGTGCGCGCGAGCAACACGCCTGCGGAACCAAGTAACCCAGCCGCAATCGGGGCCAAGCCGTTATCTAATATCTCGCGCAAGGATTGCCCACGCGAACTGGCTAAAAATCGATCTGCACAAAACATCAAAATGCATGACGGCACAATCATGCACAACGTGCTCACAATTGCACCAGCCACACCGGCCACTTGCCAACCAAGCGCACTCACCACCAACACATTGGGTCCGGGGGCGGCTTGCGCCAAGGCATAGAGCTGCGCAAATTGTTCGCTACGCATCCAACCGTGCACCTCGACCAAATTGCGATGCATTTCGGGGAGCAACGTGGCGGCACCACCCACCGACAGCAGCGAGAGCATTAAAAAATCCAGCGCCAATATCGACAGTCGATCGTTCATATGAGCGACCGCGATTTTTTTACACGCTGTGACCACCAGGCACTAACAATAGACAAAGGCGCAGCGATCAATAACACCGGCACCGAAGACACGCGCATCACACTGACTGCAACAAATGCTGCCACACCAAACAGGGCACGCCACGAACGCATGCGCGGTGAGGCCGTCATACGTAACGCAGTACCAATAATGAGTCCCGCAGACACTGCAGCCACACCACGTAGCGCGCCAGCAACCTCTGGTGTGCTTGCAAAGCTAGCGTAAAACGCGCACAACACCATCATCAGCATAAAGGGCACAAGCATTAAGCCAGCCAAAGCCGCAAACACGCCGCGTAGACCAAACCAACGCGCACCCAAACTCACCCCGACGTTAACGATATTGGGTCCAGGTAATGCTTGTGAGCGCGCCAATACATCGGTAAATGCATCCATGGTGAGCCAACGCCGTTTTTCAACAAGCGCGTGACGCGCCACGGGCAATACGCCTCCAAACCCCTGCAACGCCAATTGCATAAAAGCGAAGAACAACACGCCTGGGGATGATGGTCCAGACGCAAGGGATGTACTCGGTGGGTGTTCAGTTTGCATTACGTGAGTGTGCAGCCTCAATGATTGATCTGGCGTTACGTTGGAGTGCGCTACGTTTATTTCCGTTTGGCGCGTGGATGGGCGGCGTCATAAACCTTCGCTAAGGCTTGAAAATCTAGGTGCGTATAAATTTGCGTAGTCGCAATACTGGCGTGACCAAGTAACTCTTGTACCGCACGTAGGTCTTGTGATGATTGCAAGACGTGTGATGCAAATGAATGACGCAGCACATGCGGATGCACCCCCTGATGCAGTTGGCGTTGACGCGCCCAAACATTTAATCGCACCGCGAGCGCCGAAGCATGCAAGCGATGTCCGCGTGCGCCGACAAATAACGCCGGCTCATCCGGTGCGGCAAGTTGTTCACGCACACCTAACCAAGCACGTAAGGCCATGCACGCGGGCGCACCAACCGGGATGGTGCGCGAACGTTGTCCTTTACCCGTCACCGTCATTTCACCGGCCTGCAAATCCAGTCGCCCGTCATTGACGTTTAACGCCAACAGTTCTGCGCGACGTAATCCTGAGGAATACAGCAGTTCAAACATCGCACGATCGCGTATGAGCGCAGCATCCGGTGGTGAAGCATCGAGTGATGATGATTCAGTAAATAATTGCTGCGCAGCCTCGACAGACAACGCCTTAGGTAATCCGCGCGCCGCTTTGGGCGCACGCACACCGCGTACTGGATTATGCGCAAGACCATGGTGCCGATTTAGCCAACGAAATAAACTGCGCCACGCTGATAATTCAAGCGCCAAGGCACGCGGGGATAATCCTTGTGCATGTAACCGCGCCACAAAACGCCGCACTTGTACGGCGGTCAGACTAGACAACGCCGCTCCCGCCATGAGATGCGTGAGTCGTGTGGCAGCGTGCGCGTAATTGCGTAACGTTGGCGCAGCAAGGCGTCGTTGATGACGCAACGACTCAAGCCATGCATCAATCAATGGCTGCGTGCTCGGGCCGGTCACTTGCGCGGCCATTGGCTGTCTTACAAGCGCACGGCGAGCGCAGCGCCTAGCAGTTCACCGATACGACGCAGATACAACATGCCCATCGCCGAATGAAATCGCTGATCGTCTTCACTGGCGAGTAACAACACACCGAACGTATTGGTTGTACCGAGCGGTACCACCGCCATCGACGCCAGCGTCTCGGCTTGATCGCCAAACACCGTGCGTAACGGATTGTTGGCACTCGGGCCGCATTGCGGCCCACCGATCGTATCGATGTAGGCGCGTTGTTCGTCATTGCACGCAATCGCCTCTGGTGCACCCACGGGAAGATCACGTCCCCACAAACGCAGCGCCACGTGTTCGACCACAAAATCTTCATGCATTTGTTGATACAGAACGCGCACCGCGGCTGAATAATCATCCGCCGCGAGGAGCGACACCGCCAAGCGATGCACCTTGTCGCTGATCGCGTCGTTTTCTTCGCCAAAGCTAATCAGCTCGCCGAGCTTGCCTTCTAAAACACGCGTTTTGTCGCGCAGCGCGAGTGTTTGTCGTTCCGCCAAAGAAATCGCGCTACCGGTGTGCGGATGGGGTACGCGCACCGCTTCTAAAAGCGCTGGATTTTCGGCAAAGAACGTGGAAAGGAATTTAGGGTGCTCGATTAAATAGCGAGCGATGTCGTCAGAGTTCAATGGATCCCTCAAAAACAGTGGCCGCTGGGCCGGTGAGTAAGACTGGATTGTCACCGCCTGCCCATTGAATGGTCAAACGCCCGCCGCGCGTATCGACTTGCACCGGTGAATCGAGGTGTCCTAGGCGTATCCCAGCCACCGCCGCGGCACAAGCACCGGTGCCACAGGACAGCGTCTCGCCGGCACCGCGTTCGAATACACGCAAACGCAGGTGGTTGCGGTTCATTATTTGCATAAAGCCCGCATTCACCCGCCGCGGAAACTGCGCGTGATGTTCCATTTGCGGTCCGTGGCTAGCCACCGGCGCGGTCTCGACATCGGTCACCACGCACACGGCATGCGGGTTACCCATCGACAACACCGAGACCTCGACACGATCGCCCGAATCCAGGGTTAAGCGATGCAGTAACGCGTGCGCATCGGCTGCATCTGCGGGCTGGAAAGGGATGCGCGTCACATCAAACACCGGCGCACCCATATTGACGGTCACTTGACCGTCGTCTTCGCGTCGTAATGTGATCAGTCCACTGAGCGTTTCAACGCGAATCTCGCGCTGCTGAGTCAAGCCGCGATCGAACACAAACTTCACAAAGCAGCGTGCGCCGTTGCCGCATTGTTCGACTTCGCCACCATCGGCATTAAAAATACGATACCGAAAATCGGCTGCACTCTGCGCGCGTTCAACCACCAAAATTTGATCGCAGCCCACACCGACATGCCGATCGGCTAGCCGACGCAGTTGTGCTGCGCTCAAGGTAAATGGCGTGACGGTGGCATCGATCACCACGAAATCATTTCCAGCGCCGTGCATTTTAGTGAAAGCAATTTTCATCAATCGATTTTAGCTGAACCGCGTGCTGATCAGTCTTTAGGATAAAACGATGGCATGCCTGGTGGGCGTGTTTTAAAGCGTTTGTGCAACCAAAAATATTGCGCTGGCATTTGGCGTACTTGCGCCTCGATAAAGGCATTCACGCGTTGCGTGTCAGTGACCACATCGGTGCCCGGAAAATCGCGCCACGCAGGTAAGAGTTGCGCAACATAGCCCCCACCACCAGGCTGCATCTTGGCCACGCAGGGCAACACCACGGCTTTGGTGACGCGCGCAATCCGAGAAACGCCGGTGACAGTCGCCGCGGGGACACCAAAAAAGGGCACAAAAATCGCATCGCGCGGACCAAAGTCCAGATCAGGCAAGTAATAAAACGGCAGGCCTTCGCCCATCGCACGCAACACCGCACGTACGCCGTCTTGGCGTGACAATAGTCGCTGTTGTCCAAAGCGCGTGCGTCCAGCAAGCAACAACGCGTCATAACGTGGATTTTTTTGATGCGCATACATCGACGCAAAATTTCCGGTGCAACTCAGTCGTGCAAACGCCGCGTCCAAGCCAACGAAATGTGGCGCCAAAATAATCACCGGACGACCTGCGCATGCTTGTAAATGTTCGAGCCCCTCAAGCTGCACCAATTGCTCGATCCGCGCTTTGGGTGCCCACCACCACAACGCGTGTTCGATAAAACTGCGCGCAAAGGCACGAAAATGTTCGCGCGCCAATTGCGCGCGCGCTTGCGCTGACATCTCAGGGAAACACAACGACAAATTAATTTGCGTGACCCGACGACGCTCAGGAATCAACCACCACAAGGCATCACCCACCCATGCACCCAACCGCGCCAATACCGATAACGGCAAGCGGTGCACCAACCACATCGCGATAAAAATAAACGAGCTCATTGGCCGTGTTGTTGCGCAACGGTGGTTTGTGGTTCGGACGCCCGCGCCGGTACTTTATAGCGGTTGTAGCCCCACAAATATTGGCCCGGACAGGTCCGAATTAAGTCTTCGAGTGCTTGATTGAGTTGTTGGCCAGGTGAGGCATCGCTTTGGGTCGGCGCATATGGCCGAATGGACAGCACATAACCACGACCCCACGACAAGCGTCGTGCAAATGCAATCAAACAAACCGTTCCTTCTCGCGCGGCCAAACGTGGCGCCAACGTCATGGTGTATGCCGGTCGACCAAAAAAATCAGCCCACACGCCTTCGCCCTCACCAGGTACTTGATCCGGCAAGATGCCAATCGCCTCTCGACGTTTGAGTGCCGCCAACAATTCGCGAACACCCGTGCGGTCTGCGGTGGCCAGATGCACGCCTTGTCGAGCACGTCCGGCGCGCATGGCGGTTTCTAACCAACGCAAACGCGGTGCGCGATACAAAATCGCCATCGGAAAGTGAAATGTGCCGTATTGCGCGCTGATCTCAAAACACCCTAAATGTGGCGTCAGAAACACAATACTTTGACCGGCAGCTTGCGCTTGCGTAACGTGATCCCAGCCCTCAACAGCGCGGATTAATTTGACGACCGATGGATGTGATCGTAGCCATAACGCGGGCAATTCGGTGAGCATGCAACCGGCCGATGTAATCGCTGCATGACGTACACGTCGATCGTCGCCGTAACCGGCTTGCGCGAGGTTGTCGCGTAAATGAAGGCGATAACGCGCTGATACGCCATACATTATCCAACCGAGCATCGCACCGACCGCATGCAACACGGGCAATGGAACATAGGCCAGCAGACGCAACAAAAAAAGCATCAAACGATCAAGCTTTCATCCGACGTAACACGTATCGGCAAGAGTGGGAAGTCACGGCAAGCTCTGCTATCCTTGCAAACCTTAATGAGCGCGCGCCATTGGTTTGGTCTTTTGTTTGGTCTTTGGTGTGCGCCCACTTCGTCCACCTCAACAGTAGGCAGCCACGCATGAGCGAATATCTTTTTACCTCCGAGTCGGTCTCGGAAGGCCATCCCGATAAAGTTGCAGACGCAATTTCCGACGCGGTTCTTGATGCAATTCTAGCCCAGGACCCGCGTTCGCGCGTGGCAGCCGAAACGCTGGTCAAGGACAATCTCGTGGTCTTGGCCGGCGAAATCACCACCGGCGCAAAAAATTTAGATTTTCGCGACATCGCGCGCAAAACCATTCGACGTATTGGTTACACCGATCCGGCGATTGGATTTGATGCCGGTACGTGTACCGTCTTAGTGGCCTATGGCGAACAATCTCAACACATCGCCCAAGGCGTGAACGAAGGCAGTGGCTTAGATCTCGATCAAGGCGCGGGTGACCAAGGCTTAATGTTTGGTTACGCATGTGACGAAACACCCGGACTGATGCCGATGGCGATTTATTTGTCACATCGCTTGGTCGAGCGTCAATCCGAAGTGCGTCGCGATGGCCGTTTAAAGTGGCTGCGCCCAGATGCAAAATCGCAGGTCACGATCCGCTACGTGAATGGCAAACCTGATTCCATCGACACGGTGGTGCTCTCCACCCAGCACGGCCCCGGTCTCACGCACAAGCAAATCGAAGAGGCGGTGATTGAACAAATCATCCAGCCCGTGCTACCCAAAGAGCTGATCAAAGGCAAAATTAATTATTTAGTGAACCCCACCGGCGCGTTTGAAATCGGCGGCCCGAGTGGCGATTGCGGCCTGACGGGTCGCAAGATCATTGTCGACACGTATGGTGGTTCAGCACCGCACGGTGGTGGCGCGTTCTCGGGCAAAGACCCCTCAAAGGTCGACCGCTCAGCGGCCTACGCTGCGCGCTATGTCGCCAAAAATATTGTGGCCGCCGGTTTAGCCAAAGAATGTTTGGTGCAAGTGAGCTACGCCATTGGTGTGGCCAAACCCACCAGCGTGATGGTCACCACGAAAGGCACCGGAAAAATTTCGGATGAAAAACTCTCGCAATTAGTGCAAACGCATTTTGATTTGCGTCCCAAAGGCATCGTACAAATGCTCAACCTATTGCGTCCGATCTATGAAAAGACCTCGGCCTATGGCCACTTTGGCCGTGATGAGCCTGAGTTCACTTGGGAAGCCATCGACAAAGCAGCGGCGCTGAAATCAGCGGCATAACTTCTGTCTCATCGCGGTTGCGTAACACAACGTGCCGCCGCAAAAAAATATCAGCAACGCATTTAACTTTGACAAAACGCCCAGCCAGTCTGGGCGTTTTTTTTAGTGGCGATAACGCGTTCGATCGCGCCTTAACCCAACGCAGCCATCGCTTCACGAAACGGTGCCATCGGCATTTCACCCAAACCGCGACCCAACAAACCGCGTCCAAAGGGATCCACCATGCCGGTTGAAAGCACCGGCGTACGTCCCGTTCGGATCACCGCCGCGGCATCGACACCGACCGCTACACCCAACACCGGATGCATGGCACACAGCAAGCTTTGTGCGCGTTGCGCGTCATCTTTGGCAAGCCACGGCTCAAACGCCGTTAGCAAACTCGGTGCACGACGTAACACCTGACCGCCTAAACCAAACGCATCGATAATGCCGCTATCGCCTGTCGCGGGCGGAAACTGTGGGTCGGGGATGGTGAGTCCTTTCATGTACGGCCCCTGCACCAAACCGGCAGGCGCAGTAAACCAACGATTCGGTAAGCCGGCCAATTGAATGCCGGTCACCTGTCCGTTGGCACACAAGCGTGTCACTACGCTTGAACCAGCCACGCCGCGCGCAGCATCCAACATCAACGCGCAAGCAGGCATCCACACATTTAAAAAATACAGCGGCGCTTCGATCAGCGTTTGTAAGGCCGCTTGTGTATCCAAGGCATCCGTTTTGCGTGTACTCAGTACGCCATGTAACACTTGCGTGGCGCTCGATAGACGATTGTGTAAATCATCGCCCTCGGTGAGTGCAGAGCGCGCAATCGACAGTAAATCGACCGGGCCCGCGCTCAACAACGCAGCAAATCCCGGCGCGAGTGTTTGTTCACGAAATTTCAGTCGCTCAACAATCACTGGGTCACACGACCCGAAGCGCATTTGCGCACCACCACCGGTACCAAGAAAGCCGTGCCAACGCACTTTGTTGGCACCTTCACCCGATTCAATCAACGCCAACGTCGTGCTGGCGCTGATCATCGCCACCAGTGGTGTGGAGGCGCGATGTGCAGCCGTCGGTTCGAAGCGCACGCGACCGGCATCAATCAGCGCTTCAGCACTTGCGCGATCCGTTGCCCAACCTTCGGCAAGACAACTCAAGATCGCGGCATGGCGCATGGGCGCTGGTAACTGACGCGCATCCGGTAACGGTGGCCCTGCATGTAACAGCACGTGATCTTGCAGCCCCAAGGCCTCACGCGCTGATTGCACCCCAGTCCAACGCGGCACCACCGCAAGAATGCGTTGCAAAGCGTCGACGTTTGCGCTGTTTAGGTTGGTATTCATACTCGAGCTCTTTCAAAATGTTTCACCAGCACATAGAATACGCGCCTCTCAAGGAGCGTTGCGACGTCGGTTCACAGCCGATGCCAGGCTTGAGAGATTCCTACCGCAACGGCGCTCACGAACTTTTTTCGATACTGAAAGGAGGGCGTGATGAACGCCGTACTACAACCCAAGACGACCCACGATTATGTCGTGGCTGACCTCTCTCTGGCCGAATGGGGCCGCAAAGAGATTTTAATCGCCGAAACCGAAATGCCTGGTTTGATGGCGATCCGCGAAGAATATGCCGCCCAGCAGCCGCTGCGTGGCGCCCGTATCACCGGTTCTTTGCACATGACCATTCAAACCGCCGTCCTCATCGAAACGCTGCAAGCATTGGGCGCTGAAGTGCGTTGGGCCTCATGCAATATTTACTCCACGCAAGATCACGCCGCTGCTGCCATCGCCGCGAAGGGCACGCCCGTATTTGCCTACAAGGGCGAAACGCTCGATGAGTACTGGGAATACACCCATCGCATTTTTGAGTGGCCCAATGGTCGGCATTCCAACATGATTCTTGATGACGGTGGCGATGCCACATTGCTGTTGCATTTAGGCACACGTGCGGAAAGCGATTTGGCCGTCATTAGCCACCCCACCAGCGAAGAAGAAACCTCGCTGTTTGCCTCGATCAAAGCCAAATTGGCGCAAGATCCAAAGTGGTATTCAACCCGCTTGAAAGAAATCAAAGGCGTCACCGAAGAAACCACCACTGGCGTACATCGTCTGTACCAGATGGCTAAAGAAGGCAAGCTCGCTTTCCCTGCCATCAACGTGAACGATTCGGTCACCAAGAGCAAATTCGACAACCTCTACGGTTGCCGCGAATCCTTGGTCGATGGCATCAAGCGCGCCACCGATGTGATGATTGCCGGCAAAGTGGCAGTCGTGGCAGGTTACGGCGATGTGGGTAAAGGTTCGGCACAAGCTCTCCGCGCACTTTCCGCCCAAGTCTGGGTCACCGAAATTGACCCAATCAACGCACTGCAAGCCGCGATGGAAGGCTACCGTGTGGTGACCATGGATTACGCGGCCGATAAAGCCGACATTTTTGTCACCGCCACCGGTAACTTTCATGTCATCACACTCGATCACATGAAGAAAATGAAAGACCAAGCGATCGTGTGCAATATCGGTCACTTTGATAACGAGATTGATGTCGCTGGCTTAAACGATTGCAAGTGGGAAGAAATCAAACCGCAAGTCGATCACGTGATCTTTCCAGATGGCAAACGCATCATCATGCTCGCCAAAGGTCGCTTGGTGAATTTGGGTTGTGGCACGGGCCATCCGTCGTATGTGATGAGCTCTTCGTTTGCTAATCAGACCATCGCGCAGATCGAGCTGTTTTGTAACACCGCCAAATACCCCATCGGCGTGTATGTGTTGCCCAAGCATCTGGATGAAAAAGTCGCGCGCTTACAGCTGAAAAAGCTCAACGCGCAGCTGACCGAACTCACAGATGTGCAAGCACGTTACATCGGTGTACCTAAAGCCGGTCCGTACAAGACCGACACCTACCGCTACTAAACATCGTCGCGGCAAGTTCCGCGGTACATGCCTCCACGTGTGTACCGCGGCTTGATTCTCGTTGTTCGTTCAGCGTACAACCGCCATGCATAAAACGTTTAGTTTCGAATTCTTCCCGCCGCGCACCCCCGAAGGCAAAACCAAGCTGCAGCACACTTGGCAACAGCTTGCGCAGCTGCAACCAAAATTTTTCTCGGTGACGTTTGGCGCCGGCGGCTCGACGCAATCGGGCACGCTCGACACCGTGCTTGAAATTGGTCGCGCAGGATTTGAAGCCGCACCGCATCTGTCGTGTGTCGCCTCGACTAAAGCTGAGATCGCGCAAATCATCGGGCAGTACAAAGACAACGGTATTCGCCATTTAGTGGCATTACGCGGCGATTTGCCCTCCGGTATCGCCATGGCGGGTGAGTTACGGCATGCCGATGAACTGGTTGCGTTTATCCGCGCGCAAACTGGTGATTGGTTTCATATCGAAGTCGGCTGTTATCCTGAGTACCATCCGCAAACACGTCATGCGGCAGATGAAGTGAAGTACTTCAAACAAAAAGTTGACGCAGGTGCAAATGCCGCGATCACGCAATATTTTTATAACGCCGATGCGTATTTTCGGTTTCTAGACGAAGCCACTGCCGCGGGCGTGAACATCCCGATCGTGCCGGGCATCATGCCGATCAACAATTTTTCGCAGCTCGCGCGTTTTTCAGAAACCTGCGGCGCCGAAATCCCACGCTGGATGCGCATTAAATTCGAAGGCTATCGCGATGACAGCGCCTCGATTCGTGCCTTTGGTTTAGACGTGGTCACGCGTTTATGTGACCAGCTATTGCAAGCCGGTGTGCCTGGTCTGCACTTTTACACGCTCAATCAAGCCGGCCTCACCACCACCATTTGGGAGCGGCTCGGCCTGTCGCACAAGCGGTAAAGACTAAGCCGCTTTTTTCTTGCGCTGCGCGTCTTTCACATGCATTTGAGCATACGCACCGTGTGCTGCAGATTCTGCGTCACCCACATGTACGGGTAGGCCCATGTCAGACAACACCGAACCCAGCGCCGATAAACACAACATCACGTTATCGGGGCGGCACGAGTAACCCATTAAACCAAAGCGCCAGATTTTGCCTGCTAAGGGTCCGAGGCCTGCACCGATCTCGATACCAAACTCTGCGAGCAGGCGCTTGCGCACTTCGGCTTCATTCACATCCGCCGGACACAACACCGCGTTCATTTGTGGCAGTTGATATTGTTCTTTTACCAAGAACGTTAAACCCATCGCTTCGAGACCCGCTTTGAGCGCCACATGATGACGATGCGCGCGCGCCCAGGCGTTTTCTAAGCCTTCTTCGCGAATCAATAACAACGCTTCATGCAACGCAAATAACGAATTCGTCGGCGCGGTGTGATGGTAGGTGCGCGTGGTTGCACCCCAATAGCCGAGCAACAGGTTCATATCCATAAACCAACTGCGAATTTTGTCTTTGCGCGCTTTCACGTGATCGACCACGCGCTCGCTAAATGACACCGGCGATAAGCCTGGGGTACACGACAAACATTTTTGGCTGCCCGAATAAATCGCATCGATTTCCCATTCATCCACCAGCACCGGTGTGCCCGCTAATGAAGTGACCGCATCCACAATCGTGAGTGCGTGATGGGCGTGCGCGATTTCGACCAAGGTTTTGGCATCCGATTGCGCACCGGTGGATGTTTCGGCATGTACAAACGCAACCACACGTGCATCCGGATTTTTTTTCAGCGCATCTTCCAGTTTTTGTGGATCGACCGGTTCGCCCCAAGTGTCTTCAACCAACACCGGCACGCCGCCTGCACGAATCACGTTTTCGAGCATGCGTCCACCAAACACACCGTTTTGGCAAACCACCACTTTGTCGCCCGGCGCGACCATATTCACAAAGCAATACTCCATCCCCACCGATCCGGGGCCAGAGACCGGGAAGGTCAACGGATTTTTGGTTTGATACACATAGCGCAACAGCGATTTCAGCTCTTCCATCATCTCGACAAACACTGGGTCAAGATAACCAATCGCGGGTTGACTCATGGTGGTGAGAACACGCGGATGAATTTCGGTGGGCCCTGGGCCCATCAAGGTGCGCTGTGGCGGATGAAAAGAGTGAATGCGTTTGGCGGGTGCGTACTTAAGCATAGGGTCGTTCCCGGTTGCGGCGCCGACAAAATCATCAGGCCTAGATTTGACGCGGACAGGTTTTTTTTCTGCGGCTTCATTTAAGACATCAGTGGCAGCGATGCGACCGTCGGTGCGTAACTCAACCTCCATGGCCCAACGGGCCGGCACGTAGCCAGACTTGACCCAGTGGCTCACCAACGCGCGGTCCAAGGACAGCGCGCGCGCCACTTCGGCCTGACTTCCAAAAATTTCGACGAGTCGTTGTGCGCAGTTCATAGCGGTCATTTTATACTGACAAAATGAATTTGACAAAACCTTGACCATATTTGACATCAGCTGCGGAACGACAGTTGACCCACCAACCACCCGGCGTAGCATGCAGGGCTTGCTAACCCAATGTTTGACAAAGGAATTGTGGTGCGCCGCCGCATCCAAGCCCGAGTCGAGGAGATTTCCCCATGAAGCCCGCTCAGCCTGCCGAAGTGACCGCTAAAACGACCGCTGAAACCTATCTCGAATTGTTGGCCTCGCGCGGGGTGGACTACTTATTTGCCAACGGCGGCACGGATTTCGCGCCAATCGTCGAGGCCTACGCAAACGCCGTGGCCAAGGGCAGCAAAGTCCCCGAGCCGGTGATCGTGCCGCACGAAAATATGGGTGTCGCGATGGCGCACGGCTACACCATGGTGACAGGTAAGCCGCAAGCCATGATGGTCCATGTAGGCATGGGCACTGCAAATTCGATCAACTGCGTGATCAACGCAGCACGCCAAAATATTCCGATGTTATTTACCGCGGGTCGCACTCCGATCACTGAATCGGGTGATGTCCCTGGCGCACGCAATAACTATATTCATTGGGCACAAGAACACTTTGATCAAGGCGCGATGTTGCGCGAGTTTGTGAAATGGGATTACGAACTACGTCATCCTGAGCAAATCGAAACCGTTGTGGATCGCGCCTTAGCGATCACGCAATCAGAACCGTCAGGGCCGGTATATCTCACCTTGCCGCGTGAAATTCTTGGCCTGCCGCACACCGGCCGCACGCCACGCGCCAGCACCACACAAGTGGTGGCTACACCACCCACCGCAGATGCCCACGCACTTGATGAGGTTTGTAAGCTACTGCGCGCGGCAAAAAATCCATTACTCATTACCGCGAACGGTGGTCGAACATCCGAAGGCGCGCGTGCACTCACACAATTTGCTGAGCGTTGGGCCATGCCCGTGGTGCATTACCGCCCACGTTATTTGGCGATGTCGACCGAACACCCGCTGGCCGCCGGATGGGAGCCGCATGCTGCATTAAAGACCGCCGATGTAGTCATCGTCGTTGAATGTGATGTGCCATGGATTCCGGTGCAAGGCGGTCCGCGCGATGACGCAAAGATCGTGCATATTGGTGTCGATCCTTTATTTACGCGCTATCCATTACGCGGTTTTCGTACCGACATTGCGCTCACTGGTTTGGTGGCACCAACGCTCAACGCATTAGCAGATCGCGCACCAGAAGCCGCAGCACTCAAAGCACGCTACGACAGCACCGTAAAGGCCTGCGAAGCCTTACGCGCTTCACAACGCAGCGGCTGCGACACCATACCCAAAACACTCACCACCAAATACGTGACGGCATGCCTCAATAAACTCATCAATGCCAAGTGTGGTGAAGACGCATTGTTTGTGAACGAATACCCCTTGGTGTTAGAAGAAATGCAGATTCGTACACCCGGTCGATATTTTGGTTCGGCACCTGCCGGTGGATTGGGCTGGGGCTTAGGCGCAGCAGTCGGCGCCAAACTTGCCGCACGCGACAAAACAGTCATTTGCACGGTGGGTGATGGTGCCTATATGTTTGGTAATCCAACCGCCGCGCACTTTGCGTCGCGCGCAATGGGCATGCCCGTACTGTTTATCGTCTACAACAACGCACGCTGGGCTGCAGTGCATCGTTCAACACTGGCGATGTATCCAAACGGTACCGCCTCAAAAATGGCCCAACCGCCGTTTGCCACGCTCGAGCCTTCACCGCACTTTGAAAAAGTTGCCGAAGCCTCCGATGCGTTAGGCATACGCGTGAGTCGCCCTGAAGAGTTAATGGCTGCACTCGAGCGCGGCTTACACGCGGTGCAAGTAGAAAAACGCCAAGCACTCATCAATGTCGAACTCGAGGTCAGCTACGTAAAAACCAGCTGATGACTCAGCCTGCCAAGCCCGTGGTGCGTGAAGGCGCACAAATCGCTTTAGCACCACGTAGCATCGCCATCATTGGTGCATCAGACAACCCCGAAAAAATCGGGGGGCGTCCAATTAAATATTTGCAGCGCTTTGGGTATCGCGGTCGCATCGATCCGATCAACCCCAATCGCAGTGAAATCCAAGGCCTCAAGGCCTACGCAGATTTATCTGCGACACCCGATGCTCCCGAGCTTGCAATTGTTGCGGTGCCCGGACAAGCGGCCTTCGATGCAGTGCGTGCTTGCGCCGCACGCGGCGTCAAAGTGGCGGTGGTGATCGCTTCGGGTTTTGGCGAGATGGGCGCCGAAGGGAAACAACAACAAGCCGAGATGGTACGTATCGCACGTGCCGCAGGTATGCGCTTGATTGGACCCAATGTGCAAGGCGTCGCAAATTTTGCTTCAGGCGCAGTGTTTAATTTCAACACCACGTTTAGTGAAACCACGCCACTGGATGGTCCCATTGCGATCGTGAGCCAGTCCGGCGCGATGAGTGCTTTGCCATATGCACATTTACGTACGGCAGGTTTGGGCGTGCGCTATGCCTGCTCCACTGGCAATGAAGCTGATCTCACCGTGGCTGATTTTATGTTGGCCGTTGCGCAAGACCCCGAGATCAAACTGCTATTGCTCTATCTCGAAGCAATTGCTGATGTACCGCGCTTTGAACAAGCGGCACGTTTTGCTCGAGCCCGTGGTTTGCCGATCGTGGCGCTGAAGTCAGGCGTTTCTCCGCGTGGCATGCAAGCAGCTACCTCGCACACCGGCGCATTGGCCACAGAAGATCGCACCGTGGCTGCGTTGTTTCGTCAGCATGGCATTTTGCGTGTCGAGGATGTGCGTGCCTTTGTCAATGCTGCGCCATTGTATTTACAAGGTTGGCACGGACAAGCGCGTCCACTCGGTCAACGGATTGTCGCGGTCAGCAACTCGGGTGCTTCGTGTGTGATGGCCGCAGATACCGCGCATCGTTTGGGCATGCCATTGGGTGATTTTGATGTTGCAACACGCGCCGATCTTGCCAAGGTGTTACCAGAGTTTGGCGCGGCAGCCAATCCAATTGATCTCACCGCAGCGCTACTAAACAACAATCGGATGTTTGGTGATTTACTTGGCACGTTAGCGCAGCACGATGCTGCCGATGCGGTGTACATCAGTTTGCCTGCCTCCGGCGCGGGCTACGATTTGCCGCGCTACCTTGATGACTGCATCACCTTCGTACGTCACACCGCACGTCCCCTAGTCATGGCCAATCCATTGGCAGCATCAGCCAAAGTATTTCGTGACGGTGGTGTGGTGGTGTTTGATCATGAAGTAGCCGCGCTTGAAGCCTTGGTGCAACTGATTAAACACGATGCATTACTGCGTCGCGCCGAACCGCCGGTCCCACCGATCCAAGCACCGGCACTGCCTGACGGCGAAGCACGCTATTTATCTGAAAGCGATAGTTTGAACTGGTTGCATGCAGCGGGCTTACCAGCGATCGAACATGTGCTGTGTCGTCACGCAGAAGATGCAGCACAAGCCTTACAACGCTTTGGCGCTCCAGTGGTAATAAAAGGCTGTTCGGCTCACGTGCCGCATAAATCAGAATACGGCCTTGTCAAACTCAGCATACAAAACACAGCGGCTGCGCGCGAGGCGTTTACTGCAGTGATGCAGGGATTGGCGCAGTTAAATGTGCCCGATGCTGCAGTGTTAGTTGCGCCGATGCGCAAAACGCAGCGTGAGTTTGTGGTCGGTGCGCGATTCGATCCGCGCTTTGGCGCACTGGTCATGCTAGGTGATGGTGGCAAATACATCGAAGCTTTGCCGGATATTGCGTTGTTGCGTTGGCCGTTTGATGCACAAGCAGTTGAAGAAGCCTTACACAGTTTACGTATTGCCCCCTTATTTGCAGGCGTACGGGGTGAACCACCACTCGCACTCGAGGGCTTGGTGCACATCGCGCTACAACTGGGCGCGCTGCTCGACGCTGCGAAAGGTGGGATTGCTTCGATTGATGCCAACCCAGTGATGGTGGGTGCGAGCCTGGCTGACACGGTGATTGTCGATGCGCTTATTGAGCGCGGGACACCCGGTTTATAGATGCGGTAACTGCGCGCGTAGCGCCTCAACAAATGCATGCGCCACATCGCCAGCAGCGATGCCATGGGGCGGCTTGCCTAAATCGTGCAACGTAAAGTTTGGCAGCGGGGCGCGCAGACGCTGATCTGGAAACAACGTAACAGCTGCTTGCACATGCGCATCACGTACGACAATTTTCTGGATCAAAAAATGCACATCAAGATCGACTTTCGGTGGATGCTTAGTGCGATACGCCGCAATATTGCGTTCCGTGGTATCGATATTCGATAAATGCGCGCCTCGCTCCCAAATCACATCGGGGGCAATGACATCAATGTGCCGAATCAACACCAAGCGCTCACGCACCGATGCAAGATCAACACCTACACGCAAGGTGTCGACGCGCAGTAAATGCGGCGTATGAAAACCCGCCGGATTATGAATCACGAATTGGCGTAGCGTGAGTTCACCTTCGGCGGTATCTACGTGCACCGCACCGACCTGTACGGGAGCGCCGATGATGGCGCTACCATGGGTTTCGATCGCCGTTTTAACAAATGTATCGAGATGACTGCGCATCCATATCAACGCACCACCGATGGCGAGCGTCCCACTGCACAACACGCCAATCAATACGATCCACAACGTGCGTCGCTTCACACGTCTCTCCGACAACGCCTAATCTTCGGCAAAGCGCAAGGATTTTGCGCTCACTGAAGAAAGATCCATCATGGGTGGATCAAACGCCGTATCACCCTCTTCGGATGGCGTGCCCGTGGCCACTAAATTCGCAAAATCAAACAGCTGGTGATCGAGTAAATGCGAAGGGCGTGCGTCGGTCAGGGCACGTGCGATCGACTCGATCCGTCCGGGATGGCGACGCTGCCATTCACGCAACATCTCACCAACCACTTGTCGTTGAAGATTACTTTGCGAGCCGCACAAGGTACACGGAATAATCGGAAATTTTTTGATCTCTGCAAATACCGCCAGATCGGCTTCGGCTACATAAGCAAGCGGACGAATCACAACGTGTTTACCGTCATCTGAAACCAATTTCGGAGGCATCGCTTTCAATTTTCCGGCGTAAAACAAATTCAGAAAAAACGTCGCCAAAATATCATCGCGGTGATGCCCTAGCGCAATCCGCGTCGCACCCAACTCGCTGGCCACGCGATATAACACACCGCGTCGCAAGCGCGAGCACAGCGCACACATGGTTTTTCCCTCGGGCACCACTCGCTTCACAATGCTATAGGTGTCTTGGGTTTCGATATGAAACGGCACACCGCGCGCACGCAAATAATCGGGGAGCACCGTGTCCGGAAAGCCGGGTTGCTTTTGATCGAGGTTGACGGCGATCAATTCAAAATCAATTGGTGCTTTGGCTTGTAACGACAACAAAATTTCTAGCAGGCCGTAGCTGTCTTTACCACCGGACAAACACACCATCACACGATCGCCGGCGCTGATCATATTAAAGTCTGCAATCGCTTCACCCACTTGACGACGTAAGCGCTTGCCTAATTTACCGGCGTCGTATTGCGTTTTGCGAGGATCACGCGCGCTGGGGGGTGCAATGCGCACCGGTTGTAGAGATGAATTCAAATGTTCACCGAACGGCCACCGTCCACCGCCAAAATTTGGCCCGTGACATAAGGCGCATCATTCACAAAAAAAGCCACGGCACGCGCGATGTCCTCGGGCTCACCTAATCGTTCGAGCAAGGTGTCAGCGATGATGCGTTCACGCTCTGTTTGCGAAAACTGTCCATCATCGGGCCACGCAATCGCCCCAGGTGCCACGCCATTCACGCGTACTTGCGGCGCGAGTTCCATGGCCAGTGATCGCGTTAATGCGGCTAAACCCGCCTTGGCTAACGAGTACACCACATAGCCCCGTAACGGACGCTCTGCGTGGATGTCCACAATGTTGACGAT
>CAWUMP010000016.1:0-18347 GCA_963923385.1 uncultured bacterium
CACAAGGAGTATCGTCGGCAGCGTCAGATGTGTATAAGAGACAGGTACTATGATTTTGCCGAGTCGTTGGCCGACCATTATGTGGTGATGTCGCGCGGTGAAGTCATTCAGGCAGGGCGCGGTGCTCAGATGCAGACCGACCAGGTGCGCCGTCTGCTCGCTCTATAATGCAGCATCATGAAACCCAGCGACTTGCCTGTGATGAGTGCGCTTCCCGCGCCACGATGGGAAGCGCGTTTGTCATTGGGTTATGCCTTGCGGGGTGCTGGTCGTAGCACGCTCGTGCATCGATCACACCGCGGTCCGCTGCGCGTACAACGCGATTTTTATCCTGAAGGTTTGCATACGTGCCACAACATCGTGGTGCATCCGCCAGGTGGCATTGTGGGTGGCGATCAACTCGCGCTCGAAGTGAATTTGGCTCAAGCAAGCGCGGCATTACTCACCACGCCAGGTGCAGGTAAGTGGTATCGCTCTGCGGGGATGCCTGCCTCTCAGCACCTTCAGTTCACGATTGGACGTGGCGCAAGTTTGGAATGGTTGCCGCAAGAAACGATTGTATTTAATGGCGCAATCGCGCAAATGCAAACCGAGATTCACCTCGATACCGATGCGCGTTATCTTGGTTGGGAAATTTTATGTTTGGGTCGTACCGCACGCGCTGAAACATTTCAGCGTGGCCGCTTGCAACAGCACACGCAATTATTTCAATGTGGCCAGCGCTTGTGGACCGAGCAAGCGCAACTCGAGGGCGATGACCCGGTGTTGCACTCAGCCTTGGGGTTGGATGGTCATCCAGTCTGCGCGACGCTTATCGCCGCAGGTGTGGATTTACAAGATGACACCATAGCGGCATTACGCGCAGTGACTGCGGGCAACGATGCGCGTTGTGGTGTCACACGCTTACCGCGACTGACAATCGCACGTTGGTTGGGTGATTCGAGTGAACAAGCGCGACACTATTGCACCAATCTATGGCAAGTACTTCGTCCCGCGATGCGTGGTGTGGCGGCTGTTGTGCCGCGCATCTGGGCCACTTAATCAACACCACACCGATCGGCCTGAAAGCAAAACATCATGGAACTCACCCCAAGAGAAAAAGACAAGCTACTCATCTTTACTGCGGCGCTATTGGCTGAGCGTCGGCGTGCGCGCGGCTTGCAACTCAATTATCCCGAAGCGGTGGCCTTTATTACCGCAGCCATACTTGAAGGTGCGCGCGATGGAAAAAGTGTGGCCGAACTCATGAGCTATGGCACGACATTGCTTGCGCGTGAAGACGTGATGCCAGGCGTGCCCGAGATGATTCCAGATATTCAAGTCGAAGCAACGTTTCCCGATGGCACCAAGTTAGTCACAGTCCATCACCCAATTCCTTAATCGTAGTCACGAGGTCTTTGATGATTCCAGGTGAAATCCAAGTTGCTGCGGGTGAGATCGAATTGAATGCCGGAAGAACAACCACGCGTATCAGCGTCGCCAATACCGGTGATCGTCCGATTCAGGTGGGTTCGCATTATCACTTTTATGAAACCAATCACGCCTTGCAATTTGAGCGTGCGCAAGCCTATGGCATGCGCTTAAACATTGCAGCCGGTACGGCGGTGCGTTTTGAACCTGGTCAAGCGCGGTCGGTTGAGTTGGTGGCGCTGGCGGGTGCGCGGATCGTGTATGGCTTTCAGGGTAAGGTGATGGGCAAACTCAAGAGCAAAGCACCATGAGTACAAAAATTTCACGTCAAGCCTACGCAGAAATGTTTGGTCCGACCACGGGTGATCGCGTGCGATTGGCCGACACTGGTTTATGGATTGAAGTCGAAAAAGATTTCACCCTTTACGGCGAAGAAGTGAAGTTCGGTGGTGGCAAAGTGATCCGCGATGGCATGGGGCAAAGCCAGCGCACCGCTAAAGACGTGGCCGATACCGTGATCACGAATGCCTTGATCATCGATCACTGGGGTATTGTGAAGGCAGACATCGGCCTGAAAGACGGACGTATCGCAGGCATCGGTAAAGCAGGTAATCCCGATATCCAACCTGCCGTCACAATTGTGATTGGTCCAGGCACAGAAATCATTGCCGGTGAAGGCATGATTGTGACTGCGGGTGGCATTGATACGCACATCCACTTTATTTGTCCGCAGCAAATCGAAGAAGCATTAATGAGTGGAGTGACCACCATGATAGGTGGCGGCACGGGCCCAGCGACTGGCACCTTTGCGACGACTTGCACGCCGGGTCCTTGGCATATGGCGAGTATGTTGCGTGCTGCCGAAGGGTTTGCGATGAATCTGGGTTTTTTTGGTAAAGGCAACGCCAGTCAACCCGAAGCATTACGCGAACAAATTTCTGCTGGCGCGGTTGGACTCAAACTGCATGAAGATTGGGGCACCACACCGGCTGCGATCGATTGCTGTTTGAGTGTGGCCGATGAAACCGACACACAAGTAGCCATTCATACCGATACGTTAAATGAATCGGGCTTTGTGGAAGATACGGTCGCGGCTATTCGCGGTCGAGCGATTTGTACCTTTCATACCGAGGGTGCTGGTGGTGGACACGCACCAGACATCATCAAAATGTGCGGTGAACCCAATGTGATGCCCTCCTCAACGAATCCGACCATGCCGTATACGGTCAACACGGTGGATGAGCATTTGGACATGTTGATGGTGTGCCATCACTTAGACCCAGCCATTGCCGAAGATGTGGCGTTTGCTGAATCACGCATACGTCGCGAAACGATTGCCGCAGAAGATATCTTGCATGATTTGGGTGCGTTTTCGATGATGTCGTCTGATTCACAAGCCATGGGCCGTGTGGGTGAAGTGATTATTCGTACATGGCAAACTGCCGACAAAATGAAGCTGCAACGTGGCGCACTCACCGGCGATCCAAACACCAGCGACAATCATCGCGTGCGTCGCTACATTGCTAAATACACCATCAATCCAGCGATTGCGCATGGCATTAGTCATGCCGTTGGTTCGATCGAAGTGGGTAAACTCGCCGACTTGGTGATTTGGAAGCCGGCATTTTTTGGTGTTAAGCCATCGCTGATCTTAAAAGGCGGAATGATTGCGGCGGCTGCGATGGGGGATCCTAACGCGTCGATTCCAACACCACAGCCGGTGCACTATCGACCGATGTTTGGTGCGTTCGGTGGTGCACTGTCGACCTCGGTGATTTTTACCTCGCAAGCGGCGCTTGATCATCCACAGGTTGCGGCCTTGGGTTTACGCAAACCGCTGATGGCAATTAAAAATTGCCGCGCGATCGGTAAAAAAGACATGGTGCATAACAATTACATGCCACGCATCGAAGTTGACCCAGAGGACTACATCGTCAAAGCCGATGGCGAACTGCTGACTTGCGAGCCGGCAAAAGTATTGCCGATGGCACAACGCTACTTTTTGTTTTGAGGTCTTGGCATGCTTGAAATTCGTTCTAAACTCAAAGTGGCACGCGCGGCCTACGCTATTAAGATTGCTGCACGTTTAGCATTAACGTTTGATGCGCGCCAAAAAACGCGTTTGCGTGCGGCCTTGGACAACGCAGAGCCAGTGGCGTTGCTGTTGCCGCGTGGAGAAACCTTACGTGGTGGTGATTTGCTGGTGGCCAGTGATGGACGTGTGATCGAGCTGATCGCTTTGCCTGAGGCGGTGGTTCGTGTGGCGTGTGATACGCCGCGTGAATTAGCGCGTGCGGCGTATCACTTAGGCAACCGACACATCCCTGTCGAAGTGGGAGAGGGTTGGTTGCGGATTGCCGAAGATCACGTGCTTGAACAAATGTTGCTTGGCTTGGGTGCAAGCTTAACCCGTGAGCAAGCGCCTTTTGAACCCGAGGCGGGTGCGTATGGTGGACATGGCCATCATCAGCAAGAAGCGCGTGAACACGCCGGTCGCATTCATGAATACGTTGCGCAAGGCGACAGTCACGACGCACATCATCATGATCACACGCATTGCAGTCATGCGCATGATCATGCGCAAGAACATACGCACGATCACGCGCATTGTGGCCATGCCCATTCACACGATCACCACGACCATGCGCACAGCGAGCACGACCATCACCACAATCACGATCATGCACATACGCACTCGCGTGGTCATGCGCACAGTCACAAGTCATCAAAATAATGCGCACCGATCGACACCATGCTGCTTTAGGGCTTGCGCGATTGTTGCAATTGGCGAGCCCTACTTTGCCGGTGGGCGCCTATAGCTACTCACAAGGCTTAGAAAGTGCATGCGATGATGGATCGATACACGATGCGCGCAGTGCGCAAGCGTGGATTTCGGCAGCATTACATTTTGGTGTTGCACGTATGGAGGCACCGATCTGGGTGCGTTTACATGCAGCCTGGTCAGCGCAAGATGCATTGCAGTTGGCGCATTGGAACGCGTGGTTTTTAGCGACGCGCGAAACGGCAGAGCTGCGCGCCGAGACCACACAGATGGGTTGGTCATTGACTAATTTATTGGCAGCGCTCGATGCACCGCAGACGATGCCGATCGCAGCATTACAACAACTAGACACGCCGAGCTTTCCGGCGGCCTACACCTTTGCTGTAGTGCAGTGGGCGATTCCAGCCGAAGACGCTTTGCTTGCTTATCTTTGGGCTTGGTTAGAAAACCAAGTCATGGCCGCACTCAAAGCCGTGCCTTTGGGTCAAACGGATGGACAAAAAATATTACTGACACTGGGCGCTGCGTTACCGCAGGTGGTGACGCAGGCGTTTGCGATGCCTGATGATGGCTTGGCAAATTTCTTGCCCGGTTTTGCCATTCGCTGTAGTCAACATGAAACGCAGTACTCTAGATTGTTCCGTTCTTGAGCAGGTTTAAATTGCGAGTGATCTCATGTCTAATTTAAGTACACCCTTGCGCGTTGGAATTGGTGGTCCCGTGGGATCGGGTAAAACTGCACTGACCTTGGCCTTGTGTCGCGCGCTTCGTCATAAATATCGCTTGGGTGTCGTGACCAACGACATATACACCGAAGAAGATGCACAGTTTTTGGTGCGTAATCAGGCCTTAGATCCAGAGCGCATTATTGGGGTTGAAACAGGGGGGTGTCCGCATACGGCGATTCGCGAAGATGCCTCAATTAATCTTGAAGCAGTCATGCGATTGAATCGACGGTTTAATGATTTAGAAATTATCTTCATCGAATCTGGTGGCGATAATTTGGCTGCCACGTTTAGCCCAGAACTTTCTGACCTCACGCTGTATGTCATCGATGTTGCGGCGGGCGACAAAATTCCACGTAAAGGTGGTCCAGGGATCATGAAATCAGACTTGCTCGTGATCAACAAAATCGATCTGGCGCCGATGGTGGGCGCCTCGCTCGAGGTGATGGAAACCGACACCAAAAAAATGCGGGGAGCGCGCCCCTTTGTGTTTAGTAACTTAAAAACAGAGCAAGGCTTAAACATCATCATTCGCTTTATCGAACAACAGGGGCTCATGCAATGAGATCAGTCACAACAGAAAATAGCGCTTTGATACGTAGCTGTTTATGCGTCGGACTGATGGGGATTGTCTCGCCCAGCGTTGTGCTCGCCCATCCGCAACACGGTGAAAGTGTGATCAGTTGGATCCATCAACTGACCGAACCAGACCACCTCGCTTGGTTACTACTACCGCTTTTATTCGTCGCTTTGATGTACTGGCACTTATATCGTGGGCGTGCGCAGCGCAGCCAACGTGAGCCGGTGGCGCGTCGTCTATCGGACTCGCCTAATCACACCAATCCGCCACGTTAAGCGCGGGGCGTAGCGACCGCGCAGATGACCGCGGTGTTGGTCAGTGCACTGACACACGCCAAGTGAGCCGAATCCGCGCATAATTCCATCGGTCACATTGTGGAGCCGCACTTGGAATTACGGGCGCATGTTTTATTGATTGACGATGATCCGGTGGTGCGCAAGCTCATACGCGCAGCACTGGTGAAACGTGGCATGCAAGTGACCGAGGCGGCCAGCGGTGAAGCCGGCTTAGCGGCTTGGCGCGATGGGCGCGCAGAGATTGTGTTGCTCGATGCGTTGATGCCCGCAATGGATGGCTTTGCTACGTGTCAGGTCTTGCGCACGCTACCAGGAGCGACGCATGTGCCGGTGGTGATCCTCACTAGCTTGGATGACGACGCCTCGATTGCGCGTGCGTATGAGTCGGGCGCAACGGACTTCTTTGTAAAAACGCCGCAGATGACGCTGTTAGCTGAGCGTATTCGTTATCTATTACGCACCGCGCGCATGCGCGAAGAGTTGGCGCAAAGTCGCGAAAAACTTGCCACTGCGCAGCGCATTGCACGCGTGGGTAGTTGGGAGTGGGAGCTACAAGCACGCAGCATGCGTGCATCATCAGCGTGTTTTGATTTGCTTGGTTTGCCCGACACAGATCAAGCAGTCGCCGAGCAAGGCTTCATTGAGCGGTTTTATCCCGATGGGGTCGATGCTTTTCGTTTTGCGGTGCTGGCTGGATTAAAGTCGGGTCAGAGTCATCAACTTGAAGGCGCGGTGCAACGTCACGATGGTATGCATGCGCTCGAGATTGACGTGCAAGCCGAGCTTGACGCAAACCAAGTGATGGTACGAGTAGTGGGGACCTTGCATGACATCACCGAGCGACGCGCTGCCGAGCAAAAAATACGTCAACTCGCTGACTTTGATGGCTTGACGGGGTTACCGAACCGAAATTTTTTTCGTGCCTCTTTAGACGAAGCGATTCAACACGCCAAGTTGCACGCCAGTGCATTGGCGGTGTTGGTCGTGAACTTAGATCGCTTTACTCTGATCAACGAAACATATGGTCGCGTGGGTGGGGATGTGGTGTTGCGTGAGGTCGCGCAGCGTTTAGCGCGTACGCTGAAGCGTGTGGTACCTAGCGCCCAAGTGGACGTCGATCAGGCGCAATTAGCCCGCATTGGTGCTGATGAATTTGTGGCCTTGTTGCCCGCGCCCGGTGACGGTACGCAGCTCATGGCGATTGCCCAAGAAATGATCGATGCGTTACGTGCAGTGATACATGTGCAAGGCCAAGAATGTTGGCTGGCCACCAATGTGGGTATTGCGCGTTATCCGCTCGATGGGGATAGCGCGGAAATTTTGTTGGCGCATGCGAGTACGGCGCGGGCTGCAGCAAAATCGGCTGGGCGCTATACCTATCGGTTGTATGCGTCTAACCAAGCGCAGCACGATGTGGCGCAACTCCAGTTAGAGCGTGACTTACGCAAAGCCGTCGCTCAGAACGATCTACGTTTACATTGGCAGCCGATTGTGGATGCGCGCTCAGGTCGTATCGTGGCTGCAGAAGCACTGATGCGCTGGCAACGCGGCACAGAACTCATTGCGCCGAGCGCTTTTATTCCATTGGCAGAAGACACGGGATTAATTTTTGCGATGGGCGAGTGGGCGCTGCAGACCGCGTGCCAACAAATTCACGCCTGGACACTTGCAGGACTACCTGCCATTGCAGTGAGCGTGAATCTGAGTAGCGCGCATGTGCAGCAACGTGACTTACCTGCGGCGATCACACGCATCTTGCAGGACACAGGTTGTCCGCCGGAGCAACTGCGCATCGAAATCACCGAAACAGGCTTAATGGACTTTAGCGAGTCCACTCTACAAACCCTGCGTGCGATTCGAGCGCTGGGCGTTCGCATTGGGATTGATGATTTTGGTACTGGCTATTCCGCGTTGTCTTATTTGAAGCGTCTGCCAGTGAGCGTACTCAAGATCGATCGCAGTTTTGTGCGTGATGTTGCTGGTGACGCAGGTGATACAGCAATCATTTCGGCGATTTGTGGCATGGCGCAAACCCTATCGCTGCAAACAATTGCCGAAGGCGTGGAAACTGCAGCGCAATGCGCGGCGTTACAGCGTTGTGGTGTGCAGTGGATGCAAGGTTTTTATTTTAGTGCGGCACAACCGCCCGAGGTGTTTGCGCAGTTGCTGCGCGACAATGCAACTTAAGATCCCATCGAGCCCTGGGACTGAATCAAGCGCGTGAGTTCGGCGCGTAACTCGGCGTGCGCTTCGATCAACGCGGGTAAATATTGTTTTGCGCGTACTAAATCGTCCGCATGTGCGGCTTCTTCTAGACGCGCGGCGCATGCACCGATGGCCAGGGCGCCTACCGTGCGGCTTGATCCCTTGAGTCGATGCGCTGCCTCAAATACGGCCCGCAGATCGTTGGACTGCAGGCCAACTTGGATGTGTGCCGCATCTTCGCTACTGGTCTCGTGAAACTGCACATAAATTTCCTGTGCCAACGCCAGATCGCCGTCGGTGCATTGGTGCAGTACCTGTGGGTCGAGAATCGGCAGGTTCAAGCGTAATTCGCCTCAAAGAGAAAATGCATCCACCAGAAAACGCAGACACCGCACGCAGAAAAAACCAAACACGTCAGTGCGGCGCGTAATGTTCGCTGAGTCTTGGGTCGCGTGCAAGCCAAGTACATTGCGGCAAAGTGAGCCCTCAGGTTAAAATATGTACTTCGATGGGGTGGTAGCTCAGCTGGGAGAGCGTCGCGTTCGCAATGCGAAGGTCGGGAGTTCGATCCTCCTCCACTCCACCACTTGTGTTTTGAGGCAGAGGCAGCATGGACGTTCTGTTCATTAACCCGGATTCCTCTGCGAAAGCGTATCAGGACCTCGCACCTGTGTACGCCGCAATCGAGCCCCCCACTTGGTCTTTGTTGCTGGCTGAATCATGTCGCGCGAAGGGCTTTGGAGTGGCCATTCTCGATTGCGACGCAGAAAAACTCTCATTGGCCAGTGCCGTGACTCGCGTGACGGATTTAAAGCCGCGCTTGCTGGTATTTGCTGTGTACGGACAAAACCCCAACTCGGGCACTACCAGCATGATTGGTGCGCTTGATTTAGCGCGCGCGATCAAAGCTGCGGGCATTGCCACGCCAATTTGTTTTGTTGGCTCGCACACCAGCGCGTTGCCAAACGAAGTCCTAGCGTTTGATTGCGTTGATCTCGTGTTGCTTAACGAGGGCGTATATGCCTTGCATCACCTGTTACGCAGCAACTTGCGCGATGATTTGGCCCACATCAAAGGCATCGGCTACAAAAAAGCAGGCCCTGGCAGTTTTCGCACACCGGTGCTGAATGCACCGCAAAGTGTGGTGCCACAAGCGCGCATGGATGAAGATTTACCTGGATACGCGTGGGATCTATTGCCTTACCGCGATCGACCCTTAGATTTATATCGCGCGCATTTTTGGCATGCAGGCTTTGATCACGCGCAGCGAACGCCGTTTGCCGCGATCTATACCTCATTAGGTTGTCAGTTTGCCTGTGATTTTTGCATGATCAATATCGTTAATCGCGAAGACAATAGCGAAGGCGTGAGTGCGGCCAATTCACGTGGCATGCGCTTTTGGAGTCCGGCTTGGGTGGCGCGCGAGATGCGCAAACTGGCCGATCTTGGTGTGCGCACCTTGCGCATCAGCGATGAAATGTTTTTTCTCAACCGTAAGTACTACCAGCCCGTGTTGCAATCCGCTATCGATGAAGATTTTGGCTTCAACATGTGGACCTATTCACGTGTGGACACGGTGCGGCGTGATGCATTGGCGCTATTTAAACGCGCTGGCGTGAACTGGTTGGCCTTGGGCATCGAGGCGGGGAGCCAAGTGGTGCGCCAAGAAGTCTCCAAAGGTAGTTTTCAAGAAGTGAATATTCGCGAAGTCTGCAAAACCATTAACGATGCAGACATCAACATCATCAGTAACTACATCTTTGGTTTTCCAGACGACACCTTGCAGACCATGCAACAAACGCTCGATTTGGCCCTCGAACTCAATAGCGAGATGGCCAATATGTACCCCTGTCAGGCCTTGCCGGGTAGCCCGATGTACCACATCGCCAAGAAAAACGGCTGGGCCTTGCCCGATACCTTTGAGGGCTATGCGTTTCTTTCTTACGAAAGTCAGCCACTGCCAACCAAAACGTTGTCCGCTGCAGAGGTGCTGCGTTTTCGCGATCAGGCTTGGCAAACCTATTTCACCAACCCCGCCTACCTTGCATTGGTTGAGCGTCGATTTGGCGCGCAAGAACGACGCAATGTAGAAGACATGGCCAAGATCCACTTAAAACGTAAGTTGCTGGGCGACTAACCGAGGCCACACTACCGAATGATCATTACCCGCACACCGTTTCGCGTTTCTTTTTTTGGTGGTGGCACCGATTACCCGACGTGGGCGCGAGAGCATGGCGGTGCAGTGTTTTCTGTGACCATCGATAAATATTGCTACATCAGTTGTCGTCACCTGCCCACGTTTTTTGATTACAAGCACCGCATCGTCTATTCCAAGATTGAAAACGTACGCGAGATTGCGCAGATCGAACACCCCGCGGTACGTGCCGTACTTGGTTGGGCTGAAGTCGACAAAGGCTTAGAGATTCATCATGACGGCGATTTACCTGCGCGCTCGGGTTTGGGATCAAGCTCATCGTTTACTGTCGGATTGATACATGCATTGCGTGCGTTAGAGGGTCGTTACATGACCAAAGACGAGCTCGCGCGAGATGCCATCCATATCGAGCAAAAGGTCATCCAAGAAAACGTCGGTTCGCAAGACCAAATCGCCGCTGCGTTTGGTGGTTTAAATCGGATTACCTTTCGTCAAGACGATGGCTTTGAAGTGGCGCCGGTGGTGTTACCGCATGCGCGCTTGGCTGAACTGGAAAGCCATTTGATGTTGTGCTTTACCGGCTTGTCGCGCATTTCATCTGAAGTCGCAAAGGCCACGATTGATAATGTGAGTCAGCGCACGACCGAGCTCAAGCGCATGCATGCGATGGTAGATGAAGCGATTGGTTTGCTACGCAACCCCGCCACACCGATCACTGAATTTGGTCGCTTGCTCGACGAAGCGTGGCAACACAAGCGTCGATTGTCAGATCGAGTGTCGACGCCAGAAATTGATCATATCTATGCGCAGGCCATGGCGCATGGTGCTTTAGGCGGCAAAGTGCTGGGTGCGGGTGGCGGTGGTTTTGTGATGTTGTTTGCACCCCCAGAGCGACAAGCCGAAATTCGTGAGCACTTAAAGCATTTGGTACACGTACCGTTTCGCTTTGAACATTCCGGTAGCCGTGTGGTGTTGTATCAACCGTACGGTTTAAATTAAGGCACGCTGCATTGGATCAAACCGCCAAGATTTTTGTTGCAGGCCATCAAGGTTTGATTGGTTCGGCCATGTGGCGAGCGCTACACAGCGCTGGGATGCCCAATATTCTGGTGCAAACGCGCGCGCAACTGGAATTGACCCAAGCCGATGCAGTCGATGCATTTTTTAAGCGCACACAACCAGAGTATGTGGTGTTAGCTGCGGGACGAGTTGGCGGCATTCTAGAAAATAAAACGCACCCTGCAGATTTTCTCAACACGAATTTATCGATTCAACAAAACGTCTTTGCCTCAGCCCACCGCTACGGCGTGCGTCGACTGATTTTCTTTGCTTCGTCGTGCATGTACCCCAGGTCCTGTCCACAACCCATGGCGGAATCGGCGTTGTTAACGGGGCAGCCTGAGCCAACCAGTATTGCGTATGCCATCGCAAAATTAGCGGGCGTGCAATTGTGCTTGGCTTATAACCAGCAGTACGGTGAAAAACGTTTTTTGCCGGTGATCCCAAACAGTGCCTACGGACCCAACGACAATTTCAATCCAGATACAGGACATGTGTTGTCCGCGTTGATCGCGCGCTTTGTGAAAGCAAAGCGTGAGGGCGCGGCAGCTGTTACCTTGTGGGGAACCGGTGCACCCAAGCGCGAATTTATTCACGCCGATGACATTGCTGCGGCATGTCTGCAATTGCTCTCAAAAGATATTTCAACACTCGAGTTTCCAGTGAACCTCGGTGTTGGTCGCGATATGTCGATCAAAGCGTTAGCGCAGAGCATTGCACAGACGGTTGGCTATACCGGTGAACTGATTTGGGACACCGCCAAGCCAGATGGTGCGCCGCGTAAGCTGCTCGATAGCACGCGCATTCAAACCTGGGGATGGCAACCCACGATTGCATTTGAGGCAGGCATTCAATCGACGTGTGATTGGTATGTCACGCAGGGCGTCAATAAACATTCCGCCACAACGAAGAGCGCATAGGTACACGCATGAATAAAGAACAGTTGATTGCATTTGAAGACGATATCGCCGCGTTATTTAACGCCGGGAAAATTCGGGCGCCGGTGCACTTGTACTCGGGCAATGAAGAACAAATCATTGCGGCGTTTCGTCCCATCCGCGCGCAAGACTGGGTGTTTTGTTCTTGGCGCTCGCACTATCAATGCTTGCTTAAAGGGGTACCCCCTGAAGAAGTAAAGTCTGAAATTTTGGCGGGACATTCGATTTCATTGTGCTTTCCAAAACAACGGATTTATTCTTCAGCAATCGTCGGTGGCGTGTTACCGATTGCCGTTGGTACAGCGATGACCTTGCAGCGTAGCGGCGAAGATGCCAAGGTGTATTGCTTTATGGGCGAGATGACCGCTGAGACGGGCATTGCTCATGAGTGCATTAAATACAGCCGCAATCACAAACTACCGATTCATTTTATTGTTGAAGACAATGAAAAATCAGTGTGTACCGACACGCGCGAAGCATGGAATCAACCGCATCTGAGCTTTGAAGATGTGCAAGACGAGTACATTTCGTATTACCGCTACAGCACCAAGTATCCGCATGCCGGTGCTGGCGTACGTGTGCAGTTTTAAGGGAGCGCAGAGATGAAATACTTTGATGAACTCAAGCGTTCGATGGAATTTCTGGCGCAAGACCCACGCACGGTCTTTATGGGGCAGGCCGTCGCTGTGGCCGGTACCGCCATGACCAACACCTTAAAAGATATTCCGCGCGATCGCTTGATCGAATTGCCGGTGGCGGAAGAAATGCAAATGGGGATGACCACGGGTATGGCCCTGGCTGGTCAAATTCCAGTGAGTATTTTTCCACGTTGGAATTTTTTGCTTTGTGCGATTAGTCAGCTCGTCAACCACCTCGATAAAGTCGATGTGATGTCTAACGGTGGGTACAAAACCAAAGCCATCATTCGTACCGGTATTGGTTCAGAGCGCCCCTTGCATCCGCAACAACAACACGTCGGTGACTTCACTGCGGCGATTCAGGCGATGTGCACCACTATCGAAGTGATTCGTGTGGCCGAACCAGCAGAGATTTTTCCTGCGTATCAACGCGCCTTGCTGCGTGAAGATGGTCGCAGCACCATCGTTGTTGAATACGGCGACTACTACGGCGAAAAATAATCGCTATCACTAGGTAAAACGAGGCCCCCATGGCAATGAAATTTCCCCTGATGCGCAATAACATTTTGCGCGAAGATTTAGATGCGGTGATTGCGCATTTAAAGCAAGACGATCCGATTCTTACGCACGGCCCGAACGTGCGTGCATTTGAAGCCGAATGGTCGCAATGGTTGGGCGTGAAGTACAGCGTGTTTGTGAATTCTGGCGCCTCGGCTAATTTAGCCACCATGGCGGCATTAAAGATTCGCCATCCCGAAGGCGGTGAAGTGATCGTACCGCCGTTGACCTGGATCTCGGATGTGGCCTCCGTCCTACAAAACGGATTTACCCCCGTTTTTGTGGATATCGATCCGCGTTCTCTGGCGATGGATCCAGCGCAAATTCTTGCCAAGATCAACGGTCGTACCCGGGCAGTGTTTTTAACCCACGTGCAAGGTTTTGATGGTCTGACCGATGAATTACTCGCCGGTTTAAAAGCCAAAAATATTCCGCTGATTGAAGATGTGTGCGAATCGCATGGTGCGACCCATCATGGACAGCGCTTAGGTAGCTTTGGTTGGATTTCAAATTTTTCTTTTTACTACGCCCACCACATGAGCACCATCGAAGGTGGCATGGTGTGTACCAATGATGCGGCGGTGTATGAACAGATTCGGATGCTGCGCTCGCACGGCATGGTACGAGAAGTGAGCGATGCGGCATTGCGCGCAGATTTTCAGCGTAACAACCCCGAGCTCAATCCGGATTTTATTTTTGCGTATCCAGCCTACAACATGCGCAACACGGAAATCGGCGGCATCATGGGTCGTAGTCAGTTAAAGCGGCTCGATCAAAATGTGGCGCGACGTACCCACCATTTGATGCGTTTTCTAGAACAAATCGATGCCAAAAAATATCGCACCGACTTCAAGCTTGAAGGCTCAAGCAACTACGCATTTAATTTGGTGCTGAATGAAGCCGATGATGTCTTGGTTGAGCGTTTGATGAAAACGATGCGCGACGCCGGTGTGGAATTTCGGCGTGGTAGCGCAGGCGGCGGCAATCAATTGCGCCAACCGTATTTAAAAGGCGTGGTACCCGATGGGTATCACCGGCAGTTTCCGCACACCGAGCACATCCACTTCTACGGCTTCTACATCGGCAATTTTCCGGACTTGCGTGATGACGAAGTCGATGCGCTGTGCAAGATCTTAAACGCGGTGTAATGCATCCATGACGACGGCCATTGTGTTGGCTGGAGGTTTGGGCACGCGATTGCGCGGCGTCGTATCAGATGTGCCTAAGCCCATGGCGCCTATCCTTGGCCGCCCATTCCTTGCGCTTCAACTTGATTATTGGATTGGGCAAGGTGTGAAGCGTATTGTGTTGTCTGTGGGTTACATGGCAGATGTTATCCGTGCGCACTTTGGTTCAAGTTATCGCGGTTATCCGGTCGATTACGCCGTCGAGGCCACACCCTTAGGGACCGGCGGCGGAATGTTAGCGGCCATGCAGGTTGCGCAGCGTGTAACGGATGCCAGTCCTGCGCCGGTGTTAGTGCTTAATGGCGATACCTTCTTTGAAGTCTCGTTGGAGGCACTCCAAGGTAAACATCAAGACAATGCCGCAGATTGGTCGATGGCCCTCTTTCGTTCGAATGAAGCCGGACGATATATGGGATTAACGCTGGCGTCAGATGGTCAAGTGATCTCCACGCGCAGTGAAAGTCGCGAACTGGGTGTGTTAGCCAATGGTGGCGTGTATTTGATCTCTCCACAGGCGCTTACAAAGTTAAATGTGCAGGACAATCAAGTGCGTTCGCTTGAAGATGACTTGATTCCGGCGTTTCAGTCTGCAGGTGGGCGCATGTATGGCGTACCCTTTGACGGACGATTTATTGATATTGGTGTGCCTAGCGACTATCAGCGTGCAGCCACTTTACTTCAACCTTTTGCTGCATAACACTCCCCCCGACCTCACGCTTTAAGATCAAAGGAAATCACGATGTCTTATCACATTCTTGTCACTGGTGGTGCTGGCTACTTGGGCTCAACGATGGTGCCCGATCTACTCGCGGCCGGACATCGCGTTACGGTGTTAGATAACTTTATGTTCAAGCAAGCGAGCTTGAATCATGTGTGCTTTCATCCGAACTTTAATGTCGTCAAAGGGGATATTCGCATTGAAAGCGTGATGGCCCCACTCATGAAAAAAGCCGATGTGATCATCCCGCTGGCGGCATTGGTGGGTGCGCCGCTGTGTAACCTCGATCCGATTGGCGCAACCACCATTAATCACGATGCCATCACCATGATGGTGAAGAATCTCTCACAACAGCAAATTGTGTTGATGCCCACCACCAACAGTGCCTACGGCACGGGCGACGAAAATCATTACTGCACAGAAGACTCACCACTGCGCCCAATTTCGCAATACGCAATTGAAAAAGTGGCAGTCGAAAAAGAGCTGATGCAGCATGCCAATGCCATCAGCTTTCGATTGGCCACGGTGTTTGGTATGTCGCCGCGTTTACGTCTTGATTTGCTCGTGAACGACTTTACTTATCGCGCGGTTGTGGATCGCTGCGTGGTGTTGTTTGAGAGCCATTTCAAGCGCAACTACATTCATGTGCGCGATGTATCGAAGGCGTTTCAACATGGTTTAAACAACTTCGATAAGATGAAAGGCCAAATCTATAACGTGGGTCTGTCCGATGCCAACGTATCAAAAAAAGAACTGTGCGAGCACATCCAAAAGCAAATCCCGCAATTTACGTTTATCGAAGCGCCAGTCGGCAAAGACCCAGATCAACGCAATTACATTGTCTCGAACGCCAAAATTGAAGCCACTGGCTATCAGCCGGATTTTTCATTAGATCGAGGTATTGGTGAGCTGATCAAGGGTTACACCATGATCAGAAACTCGATTTACGGCAACGTGTAATTACAAACGATAGAGCTGAGCCGCATTGCTGGCAAACAGCGGCTCACGCATCGATGATTCGGGCAGCCATTGATCCAGTAGGTCGACTAAATCGGCATCGTTGGGCATATTTTTTTTGAGACCCGGATGCGGCCAGTTGCTGCCCCAGACGCAACGATCGGGTCGCGTGCGTAACAAGGCTTGGGCAATCGGACGCATGTCGTCGTAATCGGGCGAGCCATCGTCTGAGAGTCGGTACCAGCTAGAAATTTTCGTCCAGCAGTCTTCGCGTGTTTCGAGTAAACCTTGAATCACGCGAAAGGCTGGCGAGTTCACGCCGTCACGACCACGAATGCGTCCCAGATGATCAAACACCAATGGCACGGGACACGCACGTAAGCGGGGTTCTAATGTCACCCAATCAGCGGCGTTGGCAATATTGATTTCGATGTGCCAACCCAGCGGCGCGATCCGGCGCGCAATCGATTCCAGATCGCGCGTGGTGGCGCCACTGGCAAACTGATCCATTAAACGCGCACCACGAAACCCCGCCGTATCGAGGGCATTTAAGTCAGCTGCACGCATGTCTGGATGGATGGCGGCAATACCGACAAAGCGTCCAGGATGGGCAGCTAAAAAATCAACGGTGATGCGATTATCAAAGCCATACGGCGTACCGTGCACTTGCACGCCGTGGGCGACACCAAGCGCGGCGTGTAAAGCCAACCAGGCTTCGCGGCTGCTTAACGCCGGTGTGTATTTGCGATCGGCCGAAAGCGGGTAGCGATCGAACTGATCAAAGATATGCGCGTGGCAATCGACACTGTTGGGTGGTAAGGCTTGCTTGGGTGCGCGTACACGGGGATCAGGGGGCAGAACGTCTGCCATCGGCGCCTGTGTCACGAATTAATCCGCAACAATATTGGCGTCTCGCGCGACCTTGCGCCATTTGTCGAGGTCGGCACGGACGTAGGCAGAAAACTCTGTCGGACTCATGCTCATCATCTCGACGCCCATCGAGCGATAACGTTCGCGCACGGACTCAATCGCTAATGCTTTACGTAATGCGATTTGCAATTTTTCTTGGGTGGCTGGCGCGAGTCCAGCGGGCGCAAACAACCCAGTGAAGGTCGTTGCTTCGTAGCCAACCACGCCCATTTCTTCGAAGGTGGGCACCGTTGGAATTTGCGATGATCGTTGTTTCGAGCTGACGCCCAGGGGTTTGATGCGACCAGCACGAATATGCTCGATCGATGCCGTGAGTTGATCCATCATGGTTTCGACTTGGCTGCCAATAAGATCCGTGAGGGCTGGGCCTGAGCCTTTATAAGGCACATGCGTGACTGGAAAACGCGCTTCACGTGCAAGTAATTCAAGCGCCAAATGATTTGAAGTACCTGTGCCTGCTGAGGCCATGGTGATTGGCGCGTTTTTGCTTTTGGCATAAGCAAGTAGTTCACGAAAATTATTCACGGGTGTTTTGGGCGCGGCCGTGAGCACCATGGGCACTGATTGAATAGCACCGATCGCGACAAAATCGCGGATAGGATCGTAGGCCAAGTTTTTGTAGATCGCAGGCCCACCAGTGATGGTGCCACTCGAACCCAATAACAAGGTGTAGCCATCGGCGGGTGATTTCGCCACCGCGGTCGTACCGATGCCGCCACCCGCGCCAGGGCGATTGTCGATCACCACTTGCACGCCAAGCGCATCGCTGAAGGCTTGTGACATCGTACGCGCCGTGATGTCGACATTTCCGCTCGGAGCATAGGGCACCACAATACGTACCGTCCGGTTGGGAAAGTCTTGTGCATGAAGAAAAGACGTCACACTCAGGAATGAAAAAATACACAGAGCAAAAGCGCGCATGGGGGAAGGTTTCTTAGTCGCGAAAAGAAGGATCAAGTCGATCAAGTTTTTTGAGTAGTGCCGGCCACTCGAGTAAGCCAAAACGGCGACGTACACCGGGTTGATATTGCTTCCACGATCCCATCACAATGTCTTCGGGCGGAATGCGTAGTTTGGTGTTTGCGGCCATCGCTGCAACTTGCACTTGGCAAGCGCGTTCGAGGCGAAACATACTGTTGAACGCTTCAGGAATGCTTGCTGCAGCGGTGAGTAAACCGTGGTTACGCAGAATCATTCCTTCGTGGTCGC
>CAWUMP010000017.1:0-17702 GCA_963923385.1 uncultured bacterium
ACATCGAGCGGCGCTTGCAGGGTTGCTGTGGATAACAACGCCAACTGTTCGGTGCAATGAATGACCGGAGTGAGTTGATGCGCCGCGCATTGCATGAGATCGGCTGAATCAAAAAACCCTTCGAGCAACAACAGCGGCCGCGTCTCGCCTGCGCGGCGTAGTTGTACGGCCTCTTCCATATCGAGCATGGCCAAGCCATCCGCAGCAGCAAAAGCCTGAGCGGCACGCAATAGTCCATGACCATACGCATTGGCTTTGATCACCGCCCAAACACGTGCGTGACCGGCCAAACGTTTGGCAACCGCGAGGTTATGCGCTAACGCGCGAGTATCAATCTTGGCAACAATCGGACGGGGCATACACGTTTCTCGATAATTGCTGCGCTCAGCCTGAGCCAAGTCGCGAACCGGCAAACGCAATAAATGCATCCACTAAGCGCGAGCGAAAACGTTCGCGCGGATACACCATCGACAACGTGCGCACCAACGGCGGGGACAAAGGAACCGCCACCAAATGACCCAACTGCAGCTCTTTACCCACCGTGGCACGTGACATCAAGGCAATACCTAACCCGGTTCGCACCAAGCCTTTAATCGCTTCTGGGCTACCGAGTTCCATCACCACATTGAGCGATGAGGCTTTAATGCCCTGCTTTTCAAACCACAAATCCGCGACTTCGCGGGTGCCTGAACCTGGCTCGCGACAAATCATCGGAAAACTGGCGAGCAACGCTGCATCAGCCTGTTTTGTATGTGCCAACGCATGATCCGGCGCGCACAAGGCTTGTAATTCATCTTCTGCGCACACTTCTGAAGCCAGCGCGGGTAAATGCGCTGGCGCTTCGATAAAGCCCACATCTAAGGTGTGTTCGGCTACACGCATCTCCACGCTTTCAGAATTTCCCACCACCAAACGCGGCTGCACCTTTGGATACTGCGACTTAAAATCACCCAGGACTTGGGGCAATAAAAATTCAGCGACCGTCATGCTCGCGCCAACCATTAATAACCCCGCGATTTCGCCGGTCATTTCTTTTACGCGCAAATCGAGTTCGCCCGACAGACTCAGAATACGTTCAGCGTAGTCCAACACCAACTCTCCAGCCGGTGTCAGACCGATGCGACCATGACCCCGCTCAAACAAGCGGGTATTGAAGTGCTCTTCGAGCTGTTTGATCTGAAAGGTGACCGCCGGTTGCGTCATAAATAACGCCTCCGCCGCCTTGGTGAAGGACAAATGCTTCGCTACCGCATGAAAAACTTGTAGGCGACGATCAGCCATAGGGGAACAGGGGTATGAAAGTGCGGTCTATTGAAGCATAAATTGCCTATTTCGGCATGTTTATGGACTTTCATCTGAACGTGATATAAACGCTGCGCTTATGAATCTTGGTTTCTACATCATCATGGCGGCGCAGTTTTTTTCCTCGCTCGCCGATAACGCGCTCTTGGTGGCAGCTATCGCCTTGCTGATCCAATCGGATTCGCCCGCGTGGCTGACCCCTTATCTCAAGTTTTTCTTTGTTATTTCGTATGTATTACTCGCGCCATTTGTCGGCGCCTTTGCGGATCGCTTGCCCAAAGGGCAGGTGATGTTCATTAGCAACACCATCAAGATCGTCGGTTGTACCTTGATGCTGTTTCACGTTAATCCATTGTTAGCCTATGCCTTGGTCGGACTGGGTGCCGCGGCTTACTCACCCGCCAAGTACGGCATCCTGACGGAATATCTGCCGCCCACAAAACTGGTTGTGGCAAACGGATGGATCGAAGGACTCACCGTTGGATCGATCATTCTTGGCACGGTCTTAGGTGGTGTGCTGATTAGTCAACGCGTCGCGATAGTGACACTCAGCCTAGACATTCCGATGGTCGAGACAGGCATTGATACTCCAGCGGAAGCGGCGATCTGTCTCATTATTTTGATTTACGCACTCGCGGCGTTTTTTAATCTGTACGTGCCGCGAACCTCGGCACCATTGCGCCCTCTTCCGGCCAATCCAATGCATACGGTGATCGATTTTGCCGACTGCGTGAAACGTTTGTGGTTGGACCGACTCGGACAAATTTCATTGGCTGTGACCACATTGTTTTGGGGAGCTGGCGCCACCTTGCAGTTCATTGTGATCGAGTGGGCTAAAGTCAATATGGGCTATGACTTATCGCGTGCGTCGATGCTGCAAGGTGTAGTGGCCGTGGGCATTGCTGTTGGCGCTGTGCTTGCCTCAGTCACGTTGCGACTTGAGCGCGCGGTTCGAGTGATTCCTTTGGGCATCGCGATGGGATTGATTGTGCCCTTGATGGTGTTTGTGCACTCGCTTTGGTTAGCCATCCCCTTAATGATCATGATCGGCGGGTTAGCAGGATTTTTTGTGGTGCCCATGAATGCGCTCTTACAACATCGCGGACACAACTTGATGGGTGCGGGTCGATCGATTGCAGTTCAAAACTTTAATGAAAATTCATCGGTATTAGCGATGATCGCAATTTATTCGTTACTGATTGGTGCTGGGGTATCGATCAATGTGGTGGTGGTGCTGTTTGGGTTGTTTGTTGCTGGCACCATGTGGTTGGTGCGCTTGTGGTTCAAAGCCAATCGCCGCAAACACAAAGAAGAAATCGACGCGCTACTAGAAATCGCGCGCAGCGGCACGCACTAAGTCACGCCGTTCTCTAACGAGCGCCAAGCCAAACGCAAATCCTGCCAAGCTTTGGCTTTTTCAGGTAGGTTGCGCAACAAATAGGCAGGGTGATACGTCACCACCAAGGGCACACCTTCATAGGTATGTAATCGGCCTCGCAAGCTAGCAATACTTGCCTCAGTTCCGAGCAACGCCTGCACCGCAAATCGCCCCATCGCGAGAATCATTTTGGGTTGCACCAACGCGACTTGTCGCGATAAATATGGCGCACAACGCACCACCTCCGCAGGCTCTGGATTGCGATTGCCTGGTGGACGGCATTTCAAGACGTTAGCGATATAGACGTTTTTCTGTCTGTGTAAACCCAGCGCCAGTAACATCGCATCAAGAAGTTTGCCCGCCTGCCCAACAAAAGGCTCGCCTGCACGGTCTTCATCCGCCCCCGGCGCTTCACCCACGATCATCCAATCGGCTTGCACATCACCCACACCAAACACGGTTTGCGTGCGTGAAGCATGCAAACCACAGGCGGTACATGCAGCCACCGCCGCATTGAGCGCTGACCAATCCATCTGCACAATTTGCACACGACGTTTGTCGATCTCGGCATCAGCGGCAGCATCGTTTGACCTCACCACCGGTGATGATCGTGCGGCTTGTGTCGAGGTTGTTCTCGATGTGGTTTGCTGAGTGCGTTGCAAGATAGTTTGCGCATCACTTGGCTGCGTTTCACCCAGCGGCGCTTCAATTGGCGGCGTATCACGCGTCACCCACACTGGCGTGAGCCCCATCTCACGCAACATCGCGATACGACGCACTGCTGACGTTGTGCTCATGACACAAACACCTGACACGTGATTTGCCCACACCCAGCCATCATCACAGCATCCGCTCAAGAATCAGTGCATCTTCGCGCCCACCGTAGGCAGGGTAATACGCGGGGCGAACCGCAATTCGATGAAAACCCGCCTGCTGATACAAGGCCCTGCCAGCGTGATTGCTTGGGCGTACTTCAAGAAAAAGCCGCGTTGCACCCAAACACTTGGCGGTGCGCAAGACTTCTTCGAGTAGTTCGTTGCCATAACCTCGACGGTGCAACGTCGGCGAAACACTTAAATTCAGTAAGTGCGCTTCTCCAACCGCAACACTCAATACAAAATAGCCAATCAATGCCTGCGCATCGCGTAACAAGCGGCAGTGATAGCCAGCCGCAATTGAGTCGGCAAAATTTCCACGCGTCCAAGGATGTGTAAACACTACCTGCTCGATGGCCAACACCGCATCGAGATCTTGCAGCTGCATGGCGCTAAAGCGATCACCAGCGGCGTGCGTTTTGAGAACAGCGCTCATGCGTGCAACCCGGCTTGTTCAGTCCGCGTTAACGCGACTTTATTGCGCACATAAAACGGCACAGCCAATGCCGCATCGATCACCTCGCCCGCCGCGAGTCGAGGCGCAGCCAATCGTGCAATTGCGGCAGCGCTGGGATGTAGTAAAGCATTGTAGTGTTGCATCTGTGCACCCAAGCGCGCAGCCAGCGCCTCACCATAGGCGGCAAAGCCATTGCCAGCGCCCACCCATCCTGTGCCTGCAGGCAGGCTCACCGCGCTTGGCGGGACGCATTGCGCGGCAATCGATTCGCGCCACTGATCGCCTTGCTGTTCAAACGCAGCAAAGTACACCTCTTGCATCCGCGCATCCAACGCGGTGAGCACGCGGGTGGCGCCACTTTCTTCGGCTAACGCCGCCAACGTCGAGATCGGCAACACGGGTATATCGAGTCCCAATGCAATGCCTTGGGCGAGTCCACAGGCCATACGCAATCCAGTAAATGCACCCGGACCCGCGCCAAACGCGACCGCCTGTAATGCACGACGACCTACGCCGTGACGTTGCATTAATGACTGCAACATCGGTAACGCGAGCTCGCCATGCCGCACACAGGCGCGCTGCTCAGCGCAGACGACATCGCCGTCCAACCACAGGGCAACCGAGCACCACTCTCCAGAAGTTTCAATGGCAGCGAAACGCATACCCCGAATTGTACGGGGTTGGCCGTGTGCGGTGCAGCCCTAGGCTATGATCTGAGGCTTCAATCCAAGGAGAGCCACATGCCGTCGCATCAAATTGCAGTCATTGCCGGAGATGGAATCGGACGCGAAGTCATGCCTGAGGGTGTACGCGTCTTAGAAGCTGTGGGTGCCAAGTTTGGCATCGACTTTCAATTTCAAGCCTTTGACTGGAGCTGTGATTGGTACGCGAAGCACGGGATGATGTGTCCCGAAGATGCGGCTGACACGCTCAAAAAATTTGATGCGGTGTATTTTGGCGCTGTCGGTAATCCCGCCATCGTGCCTGATCATATTTCGGCTTGGGGACTGTTGATTAACTTTCGGCGCTGGTTTGATTTGTACGTCAATCTGCGTCCGGTGCGTTTGTTTAAAGGCCTGCCCTGCCCCTTAGCCGGTCGTCAAGCGGGGGACATCGATTACTACGTCGTGCGCGAAAACACCGAAGGCGAATACTCCAGCGTCGGCGGACGATTATTTGCCGGTACCGATCGCGAAATTGTGCAACAGACCGCCACGTTTTCTCGCACGGGTGTCGATCGCATCATGAAATATGCATTTGAGCTTGCACAAAAACGTAAAAAGCATCTCACTTCTTGCACCAAGTCTAACGGCATCACCATCACTATGCCGTATTGGGATGAGCGTTTTGCTGAAATGAAGAAAAAATTTCCAGAGATCAAAACAGATCAGTACCACGTGGATGGCTTAACTATTCAAATGGTGCTCAACCCAGATCGTTTTGATGTGATCGTGGCCTCTAATTTATTTGGTGACATTGTGTCCGACTTGGGTCCAGCCACGGCGGGTACGATCGGAATCGCTGCCTCGGGCAACATCAACCCAAGTCGCGAATATCCATCGATCTTCGAACCCGTGCACGGCTCTGCACCCGATATCGCCGGCAAAAAAATTGCCAATCCGATCGCGCAAATTTGGTCAGGTGCAATGATGCTCGAGCATCTTGGTCACGCCCAGGCGGCGGCTGCGGTGTTACGGGCCATTGAAGATGTCATCGTGGATGGTCCACACACACCCGACATGAAAGGCAAGGCACACACTGCCGATGTTGGCGCCGCCATTGCCAATCACATTCGGCAACAAAGCAGTTAAGCGAACCACGCATTCAACGTCGTTCCATCCAACGATCACACTCACACACGTGAAGTAAGGAAGCGTCATGTCCAAGATGCAATCGGTCTGTGTGTTTTGCGGTGCTAACGCCGGCCGCGATCCAGCCTATGCCACTGCTGCGCGTACATTTGGCACCTTGCTTGCACGCAGTGGACGACGATTAGTCACCGGCGGCGGACGCGTGGGGTTAATGGGGATCGTGGCGGATGCAGCGCTTGCTGCCGGTGGAGAAGTCGTGGGTGTGATCCCCACAAGTTTGTTACAAAAAGAAGTGCAACACCGCGGATTGAGCGCCCTACATGTTGTGGACACGATGCACGAGCGCAAAGCCATGATGGCGCAGCTCGCGGACGGGTTTGTAGCACTACCTGGCGGAATCGGAACGCTCGAAGAATTTTTTGAAGTCTGGACTTGGGCGCAAATCGGACTGCACGGCAAACCCTACGGCTTACTCGATGTCGCAGGGTTTTACTCGCCCTTGGTTGGATTCTTGAAACAAGTCGTGAACGAACAGTTTCTGCGTACCGAGCATCTCGAGATGGTTTATCACGATGCCGATGGTGCGACACTCCTCACGCGCATGGACCAACATCAACCGGCTGTTGTTTCTAAATGGATCGATGAAAAAATTCTCTGATTGACTCACCCACTACCGCGGCGCTTCAGCGGGCGCTGGTCGCGGTGGTTCAACGGTCGGTGGATGTCGATGTCGGGAATGCATTTTTTCTAGATCGTGGCGCAATTGATCGCGCTCTTGTGGCGACATGCGCTGCCACTGCGCGCGTCGCTCTGCGCGGCGCTGTTCAAACGCTTCGCGCTGCGCCGGATCAAAACGATCGATATCTTGACGTAATCGCTCGTGTCGCTCTTGGCGGCGCGCACGCTCTTGCGCCGATTTTTCTGTCTGCCCCGCCGTGTCCTCTTGTGTTGCACGACCAATGGGGCGCGGCTCCGACTGCGCGCGTAGCGCAGAGCAGAGTAGCAACAATAAGAGCCCGGTGGACACGAGCCCCAAGGCGTGACGCGCAGATCGGATGTGCATAGCTCAGATGTTACGTTCAGCAACAATTCGCTGCAGGAAACATTGTAACAATCGGTTATTCTGCAACGCTCAGATCCCGACTTAACCAAGCACCTGCCAAGCACCAGCCACACGCACAGCTCAACCGCAAATGAGTGAACACACGACCCCATTAAAGACGCGCATTCTCGTGGTGGATGACGATGCCCGTTTACGCGAGATGCTCACGCGCTATTTGACCGAACAAGGTTACACGGTCAAAGCCGTAGCCAATGGCATCGAGATGGATCGACAACTCGCGCGCGAACGGGTCGACTTAGTGGTGCTCGATTTGATGTTGCCTGGCGAGGATGGTTTAACCATTTGCCAGCGCTTGCGTGCGCAACCTGGCCATCCCGCCATCATCATGCTGACCGCACGCGGCGACGATGTCGATCGAATTGTTGGCTTAGAAATGGGCGCCGATGATTATTTACCCAAGCCGTTTAATCCCCGCGAGCTGATCGCGCGCATTGGGGCGGTGCTACGTCGTGTGCGTGTGACCACTCCGACGCGCTTTCTTGGCGCAGAACAGGCGCAATGTCAATTTGGTCCCTTTCAACTCGATCTTGGGACACGTTTACTCACCAAAGCGGGTCAACCTGTTCCACTCACGACGGGTGAATTCGCGCTCCTCAAAGTCTTGGTTGAACATGCGCGCAGCGCGTTATCACGAGACAAATTAATGGAGCTTGCGCGCGGTCGGGAATACGAAGTCTTTGATCGCTCACTGGATGTGCAAATTTCGCGTCTGCGTAAATTAATTGAAACAGATCCAACGCATCCTCGCTACATCCAAACCGTCTGGGGGCTTGGCTACATGTTTGTGCCCGACGGTGAAGCCAAGTGAGCCGTTTACATCCAGACTCGTTGTTTGGACGGGCATTTATTCTCATCACCGCATTACTACTCGTTTCGTTGCTCGCGTGGTCTGCCATCTACCAATATGCGCAGCGAGAACCATTGGCCAACGAGATCGCGCAGCAAGCGGTGAGCGTCGTCAATCTCACTCGCGCAGCGATCTTGCATGCTGACCCACAGCAACGCATCGAGTTGCTGCACGACATGAACGACAGCGAACAACTACGCGTTTACCTCGCCCGTCCAGACGAACACATCCAACCTGTCGCCCCCGAGCCGCTCACTGAGCGCATCGCCCAACAAGTTCGTCATGCGCTTGGTCCGGAAACACGGATTGGTTTTGCACGCGATGGCGTTGAAGGTTTTTGGGTAAGCTTTTTTATTGGTGATGATGAGTTTTGGGTGCAAATGCCACGCGAACGCGTACAACCTGATCCGACGCGTACTTGGCTAGGTTGGGCGGTGATTGCGTTACTCTTGTCTGTGTTGGGTGCGTGGGCAATTGCAACACGCATCAATGAACCCCTCGCGCGACTCACCCAAGCGGCGCATGCACTCAAGCGCGGTGAACCGACGCTAGCGACCATTGCAAGCGGTCCACACGAAGTACGCACCCTGACTGTCGCGTTCAATCAACTCGCGGGTGAACTGGCCCGTCTTGATCGTGAGCGCGCGACCGTCTTAGCAGGGATCTCGCATGATTTACGCACACCGCTGGCAAGGTTGCGCTTAGCGATTGAACTTTCCGCCAGCGATCCAGCGTTACGAGAAGGCATGGCACTCGACATCGAAGAGATGGATCAAATCATCGGTCAATTCATGGCCTTTGCGCGTGGCGAAGATGAAGCGCTCAGCGTACATGACTTAGATGCGCTGCTTCTTGAAGTCGTCCAACGCGATGGACAACTCGGTCGAGCCGTTCACACCACGACGCTACAAGCCGGTCGCCTACCGATCGCCCCTCTGGCGATACGACGCGCGATTCGTAACCTGATCGACAATGCCTTGCGCTATGCAGGCGAACCCATTGAAGTCGCTGCTGGATGTACTGCGCAACACGCGTGGATTGAAGTACGTGATCGCGGCCCAGGCATTCCTGCACATGAAACAGTACGCATGCAACAACCCTTCACCCGATTACAATCGGCGCGCACCGACGCAAGCGGCGCCGGATTGGGTCTGGCGATCGTCGCGCGTGTGGCGCAGTTACACCACGGTGCATTACATCTCTTACCGCGAGCGGGTGGCGGACTGGTTGCACGCTTAGAACTCTCACGCTCATCACACAAGGCTTGTCCCTGATGTTTACACACCGATCCACCTTGGCACACTGGTTCACCTCGATCGTTGCTGCGCTACTCATCAGTGTGTCAGCGCGCGCAGAAGAGCGTGTGATTTATGAAAAACGCTCGGCACTCCAAAATATCTTAGTCAAAGAAGATCGTGATGGCTTGCGTGCGTTATATCTGGACGATGGCGCAGCACGCCAAAGCGTCATCAAGCCAGGTGACCCCGAGCATCTTGAATCGGTGTACACCCAAGCCGCACCGCTCGTATTAGCGATGGTCACGCAGCCAAAGCGGATGCTCATCATCGGCCTCGGTGGTGGCACGATCGCCACTTATATTCATCGAAAAGTCCCTGCCTTAAAAATTGATGTCGCCGAACTAGATCCCGAGGTACTCGCCGTTGCGCGTAGTCATTTTGGATTTAAAGAGGATGCTCATTTAAAAGTGCATGTGGGAGATGGTCGTACGCTGATTGAACGCAGCAATGTGCGTTACGACATCGTGCTGTTAGATGCCTATGGACCCGATGCGGTACCCGATGCGCTAAGCACACTTGAATTTATTCAAGCCGTCAAACGTGTACTCACTCCGGGCGGCGTGGTGGTCAGCAACATCTGGGGACCCGCACGCAACGCCAAATATGCCGGCATGGTGCGCGCTTATACGCAAACCTTTCCAAGTGTGGCAACGCTTGAACTTCCCAACGCCGTGAATTTACTGGTGTTTGCACGCGAACGAGGTTCACTGCCAGAGCGTGCTGCGCTCGAGCAACGTGCCGCCCGGCTCACGCGCGATTTAAAACTACGTGTAGATTTAGCCGCATTGATGCAACAACGTTATCGTCTCATCGATGATCGCGAATTCAGCACAACCCCTGCACTGCGTGACCCCACGGGCACGCCTCGACGCCCTTGATTTGTCGTAATGATCACGTGCTACGTATCACCCCAACACTGTGCTTACCGCTGAGCGAATGTGTGCTCTTTGCTGTGCGTGCACAAGGCGCCGGTGGACAACACGTGAACAAGGTGTCCTCTGCGATTCATTTACGCTTTGACGTGCACGCCTCGTCGCTTCCCGAAGCCATTAAACATCGTTTACTCCAGCAGGCCGATCGTCGCCTGAACGATGCAGGGGTGTTGATCATCAAAGCGCAACAACATCGTAGCCAAGCGCTCAATCGCAGCGAAGCACTTGAGCGTTTAGCCCAACGTATTCGCTTGGCGCTGCGCGTGCCTGCAGTACGGCACGCCACGCGACCGACGCGCGCGTCGCAACGTCGTCGTGTGGAAGAAAAAATATCTCGTGGGCGTATCAAGGCCTTGCGTCGCAGCCCCGCTGAATAAGCCGTTCCACTGACCTCACACCTCAAGGAAACGACACGCGACGTGGCTTAGTCTTTGACTAAATGCGCCCGTGTAAGCGCGGCCAGTGAACGCGCTGAGGCGTCTTGCGATTGATCCAGCGCCGCTGCGATGCGCAGCTGCTCATCACGACCACGGTTTTGCGATAGCTTCCAGCGCGTTTCAAGATGCGTGACGTTGATTTCAAATGCCACAATCGCCTGCAACATCCCATCCATATAGGTGGTACTCAAGCTCTGAAAGGCCGACAACCAAACTGGGTCATGGGCGGCGACTAACTTGGCCACCGCATCGTATTTTTCTTTGCGATCGGTCAGTCCACGCACCTGGCCATAGGCATGCACAGCCGCGTAATTCCAGGTGGGTACACGCTCGGTTTGTGCATACCACCGCGGCGAGATGTAGGCATGCGCTCCCTGAAACACCACCATGACTTCCTGATCAAAAAATTGTTCCCATTGCGGATTACTCTTAGCGAGATGCCCCACAATCACCAAGCCTTCGCCACCCACGGCGGGACGTTCTTCAATCAATACCGGTAAATGCGACGCGGTTAACGCGTGTTCGCCAGCACCGTCACCCGCCACCAACACAGCAAAATTATTTGCGCGCATGAAGGCAAGCGCTTCTGCTCGATCACGGATGTGGTTGTAGGTGGGGGAATACATCCACGGCCCCTTAACTTGCGTTGAGCGCGCGCAGCAACACCACCGCTTGCGCAGCAATACCCTCACCACGGCCGGTAAACCCTAAGTTCTCGGTGGTGGTGGCTTTGACATTGACTGCTGCGATGGCAACACCTAGGTCGCTGGCGATGTGCGTTTGCATCTGCGGGATGTGTGGCGCCATGCGCGGTGCTTGCGCAATGATGGTGGCATCCACATTCACCACCGCCCAACCTTGCGCTTCGACACGCGCACCCACGGCGCGTAATAGCGCGCGACTATCCGCGCCCTTCCATTGTGGATCCGTGTCCGGAAAATGTTTGCCTATATCTCCCAACGCGGCAGCGCCCAACAGCGCATCACTAATCGCGTGCAACAGCACATCAGCATCGGAGTGCCCAAGCAATCCTTTTGCGTACGGAATCTTGACGCCGCCGATGATTAAATCGCGCCCCTCGACGAGCGCGTGTACGTCAATGCCTTGTCCAATTCTCATTGCATCTCCAATAGTGCGTTGGCCATCGCCACATCTTCGGGATAAGTCACTTTCAGATTGCGTCGACTGCCTTGCACTAACCGTGGCTGTAAACCCATTTGCTCGATCGCGCTGGCCTCATCCGTCACTTCGGCATTAGCCAAACGTAACGCTTGCGCAAGCAAACCCGCACGAAACATCTGCGGGGTTTGCGCTAACCACAACGAGGCCCGTGATTCGGTGTGCAAACTACGTACACCTTGCGCATTCTCGGGTGCAATTCGTTTGACCGTATCGGCGCAAGGCAGCGCGAGCAAACCACCTACTGGATCTTGCACGCACGTATCGATGAGCGTTTGTAGTGATTGCGCAGGCAAACACGGACGTGCGGCATCGTGTACCAAGATCCAATCATCGGCTTGGATGCCAGCCATGGCCGCGACAAGGCCGTTGTACACCGAATCGCGTCGTGTCGCCCCACCGCAGTACAACGGTTCAAGGCGCCCTGCAAACGCGCGCCAATCGTATTGAGAAAACACCACATCCTCTGGCGATAACACAACAAACACCGTTTCAATGGCTGGATGAGAAAGGCAGCGAATCGCGTGCCACAACATGCAATGACCGGCCAACGCTAAATATTGTTTGGCGGGCGCGCCTTGGGTGCCCGCGGCAACGCGTGCACCGACGCCTGCCGCTGGAATTAATGCATGCAATGCCATCGATGAACCTTGCGTGAAGCACAATGGGTAGGCTAGGGACGATATAATTGCATGTCGCGCAGCCCCAAACAACCGTTGTTTGTCTCCCACACACGGACAGCGCTGGGGTCTTGCGCTTAATGCATTTTCTTCACTAGGCCAAAGTCCGATCACTATGCAACGCGATGCCCTGCCAACCGAACCCGGGGCCCGACGTCGCGTCACGGGCTTAGTGGGTTCGGCCGACGCGCTGGCTTTGGCACGTTTGGCCGCACAAGCACAGCCCATCGCACTGCTGACTGCCAACGCCCAAGATGCGCAGCGCCTGTGCAATGAAATTCTTTGGTTTGCACCGCAGTTACGCGTCTGTCTGCTCCCCGATTGGGAAACGTTGCCTTGGGATAATTTTTCTCCTCACCACGATTTAGTCTCAGAACGCTTAGCCACGTTGTATCGCATTCAACGCGGCGAATTTGATATTGCCGTGGTCCCTGCGCCAACGGCACTGGCGCGTTTGTGTCCGCCAGCCTATCTTGCGGCTTACACGTTTTTTATTGCCGAAGGCGCAACGCTCGATGCCGATGCCTTGCGCGAACAATTACTCACCGCGGGTTACACCCACGTCACTCAAGTAGTGGCACCAGGTGAATACTGCGTGCGCGGTGCGCTGATCGATCTGTTTCCGATGGGAAGTGTGTTGCCGTATCGCATCGAACGCTTTGATGACAGCATCGATTCGATTCGCACTTTTGATGTCGACACGCAGCGCACGCTCTACAAAGTGAAAGAAGTGCGTTTATTGCCCGCCCGAGAATTTCCGCTCGATGAGGCAGGACGTGCGCGCTTTCGGGCCCGCTTTCGTGAGGTGTTTGAAGGCGATCCATCGCGCCAAGGGGTGTATCGCGATATTTCGCATGGCACGCCCTCGGCAGGCATTGAGTATTACTTGCCGTTATTTTTTGAGTCTGTTGCAACGCTCTTCGATTATCTGCCCGCCAACACCACACTTGCGCTACATGAAGATGTGTCCGGAGCCGTGCATCAATTTTGGCTAGACATTCAATCGCGCTACCGTTTACTGGCTGGCGATCGCGAACGACCGCTGCTGCCGCCAGCGCAGATTTTTATTCCTGCTGAAGAGTTTTTTACTCGCGCACGTGACTATCCCCGACTTGAACTCAGTGGCGCACTGGGCAGTGAAATCAGCGCAACGCGTCCCGAACCATCCGCACCGCTGACCATGCCGGTTTGTCACACCTTACCGCCACTCGCGGTTGATCGACGTGCTGCAGACCCACTCAGTCGATTGAAACAACTGTGTCAGAACACCACACAACGCGTGTTGGTGTGCGCAGATTCTCTGGGTCGACGTGAAACCATGGCGTCCTATTTTGCCGAATACGCGCTCAAGCCCACGCTGATCAACGACTTTCAACAATTCATCGATAGCGCCTCACGCTTTGCGCTCACCGCCGCGCCACTGGCGCGCGGATTTGCACTGCCTGAGGAAGGTTGGTGCGTTGTCACAGAAAACGAGCTGTATGCGGGCACGCCTCGTGCACGCAACGCACGTCAAGACAGTAAACGCACGGCCGTTGAGGGCATGCTCAAAGACTTATCCGAGCTCAAGGTGGGCGATCCTGTCGTGCACGTGCAACACGGCATTGGTCGATATCTCGGTTTAGCCAGCATGGATTTAGGTGAAGGCAGCACAGAGTTCTTGCTGCTAGCGTACGAAGGCAACGACAAACTGTATGTGCCGGTGGCACAACTCGCCGTGGTGTCACGTTACTCGGGTGCACAACCCGATGCCGCCCCACTGCATAAACTAGGCAGTGGGCAATGGGATAAAGCCAAGCGCAAAGCGGCTCAGCAAGTGCGCGATACGGCGGCTGAATTACTTGCGTTGTATGCACAACGCGCCGCACGTCAAGGTCACGCATTTGGTTTACGTGCGCATGACATGGAACTGTTTGCAGAAGGCTTTGGATTTGAGGAAACCGCCGATCAAGCCACAGCCATTGCCGCTGTGATTCAAGACATGACCTCTGGCCAACCCATGGACCGTTTAGTGTGTGGTGATGTTGGCTTTGGTAAAACCGAAGTCGCACTGCGCGCGGCGTTTGTCGCTGTGGCGGATGGACGTCAGGTCGCGGTGCTATGCCCCACCACACTCTTGGCCGAGCAGCATTTTCAGACCTTCTCGGATCGCTTTGCCCAAGTGGCCGATCAATGGCCTGTCAAACTCGCCGAACTCTCGCGTTTTTCTACTGGCAAACAAACCACACAAACACTCAGTGATATGGCGCAAGGGCGCGTCGACGTCGTGATTGGGACGCACAAGCTGATTTCTAAAGACGTCAAATTTGCACGTTTAGGATTAGTGATTATTGACGAAGAACATCGCTTTGGCGTGCGTCAAAAAGAAGCCCTCAAAGCGCTGCGTGCCGAAGTCGATGTCCTCACCCTCACCGCAACGCCAATTCCGCGCACCTTAGCGATGTCTCTAGAGGGAATTCGCGACTTTTCGGTGATCGCGACTGCACCACAAAAACGACTGGCCATCAAAACCTTTGTTTCTCCGTTTTCAGATGGCCTGATTCGTGAGGCGGTTTTGCGCGAACTCAAGCGCGGTGGTCAGGTGTATTTTTTGCACAACGAAGTCGACACCATCGAGACCATGCGCGATCGTCTGGCGCGTTTATTACCCGAAGCACGCATTGCCGTTGCCCATGGCCAGCTACGTGAACGAGACCTCGAACGCGTGATGCGTGAATTTACACAACAACGCCACAACATCTTGCTGTGTTCGACCATCATCGAAACGGGTATCGACAACCCACACGCCAATACCATTATCATCAACCGCGCCGATCGCTTTGGACTCGCACAACTACATCAGCTACGCGGCCGGGTTGGACGTTCTCATCACCAGGCGTATGCGTTTTTACTTACCCCCCCTGTGAGTGTTGGCGAAGCACCGGATGCTGGCTTAGGCGCAGCAGCTAAAAAACGCTTAGAAGCGATTCAAATGATGGAAGAACTCGGCTCGGGTTTTTATCTGGCGATGCATGACTTAGAAATCCGCGGCGCCGGTGAAGTACTCGGTGACTCACAATCTGGCGAAATTCAAGAAGTTGGATTTTCGTTATATACGCAGATGCTTGAACGTGCCGTGCGCTCGCTCAAACAAGGCAAAGCCGTCGACCTTGAGCAACCACTTGATCTCGCCACTGAAATCAATTTACACACACCAGCGCTACTACCTGATCAATATTGTAGTGATGTCCACGAGCGCCTCACGTTGTATAAACGCTTATCCAATTGCGAGAACGCGCAAGCACTTGAGACCCTCACCGAAGAGTTGGTCGACCGTTTTGGTGATCTTCCCGACGCCGCACGCGCCCTGCTTGATTCCCACGCGCTGCGGATTTTGTCGCGGCCACTTGGGGTCGCGCGTCTGGATGCAACCCATGAAACACTCGTTCTACAATTCGCCAAAGACAGCACGGTGGACGGAGCAAGAATTATTGATCTTATTCAACAACGACGGACGTGGCGTTTAGCGGGCCCAGAAAAATTGCGCATCGAAGCCAAAATGCCCACTTGGCAAGAACGTGTGGCGAATGCACGCGAAACGCTACGTCTACTCAGCGACCCTGCCGCATGACCGAACACGCTCATTCACTCACGCTACAAGCGCAGCACATCACCCCCGCATTGGCTGCGCAACTCGCCAACCAGTGCCGCGCCACCGAACTCATCTGCCTTAACCCGTTTGCATATCGCTTACTCGGCCTCAATCAAGTCGATCACGCAGCCACCGTACTGCAATTTTCACAACAGCATCAATTAGATGTTGCTTGGGTTCCACGGTCACGCCGGTTAGATGCGCTTGGCCTGATTGCCACCGACATGGATTCAACGCTGATCACCATCGAATGTATCGATGAAATCGGTGCGTTACTCGGCATTAAATCGCGCATTGCCGAAATCACTGAGCAAGCCATGCGTGGCGAAATTGATTTTGCAGAAAGTTTGCGGCGGCGTGTGGCGATGCTGACTGGCGTTGAGCTCAGCGCGCTCGACACCATCTACAACCACCGACTGCAACTGTCCCCTGGCGCGCAAACATTCATCGATGTCGCACATCAACTGCACATTCCGTTGTTATTGGTCTCGGGTGGATTTACGTTCTTCACTGATCGCTTACAGACACGACTGCATCTTCACGCGAGCCTTGCTAATGTGCTCGACGTTCAAGATGGGCGTTTAACGGGTCGACTCAACGGACCGATTGTTGATGCTCAAGCCAAGGCCATCAAAATGCAATCTGTCGCCAACGAACTTGGCGTCGCGCTACACAACACGCTCGCCTTAGGCGATGGTGCCAATGATTTACCGATGCTTGCGCTGGCCGGTGTTTCGGTGGCTTATCGCGCCAAACCGCGCGTTCAAGCTGCCGCCACCCACGCATTGAACTTTAGTGGCCTGGATGGCGCACTTCATCTGTTTGAATAAGTGCAACGCTTAAATCAGCACAATCCTTGGCGCGCACGCCTCAGGCTTTTGTTACTGCTTTCTGCAGTGACCTGCTTGTCGCAGTTTTATCGCGTCTCAAATAGCGTCATCGGACCAGAAATTGCGCTCGAACTCGGCTTAAGCTCTGCGCAACTTGGACTTGCGGGTGGCGCGTTTTTCTTTGCCTTGTTTCTTGCGCAAATTCCGGTTGGGATGGCCTTTGATCGCTGGGGGGCTCGGTGGACGGTGAGTTGCATTAGCGTACTGGCCGTCATGGGTGGTTATTGGATTGCACAGGCACACAGCGCCATGGAACTCATCGCGGCGCGATTTCTGGTTGGCTTGGGCTGCGCCGCGAGTTTTATGTCAGCTGTTTTTTTATGCGCGCGCTGGTTTGGTACTGCGCGCTTAACACTGGTTATTTCTTGGGTATTTGCCACCAGTAATCTTGGCACACTGGCCGCAGCGACTCCCTTGGCTTGGGCGGCGCAGCAGTTTGGTTGGCGTCAAACATTCGTGGTGCTCAGCGCAATCACCGCAGTGATCGGCGTGGCCTTTTGGTGTGTCGTACGTGATGACCCACCCGGGACCACGCATCGAGCACGCACCAACGAAAGTTTATCGAGCGTTTGGCATGGCTTGCTTCAAGTCTGGCGCACCCCCGGATTGGGTCCCGTGTTTGCGATGCATGTCTTTGCTTATGCAGCGATGGTAACGATTCTTGGCGTTTGGGCAGGTCCCTATTTACATGATGTCCACGCACTCAATGCCGTTGATCGGGGGCAAGTGTTACTGGCTATGGGCATCACACAAATCGTGGGCCTACTCGCGTTTGGTCCATTAGATCGGATCTTAGGCACACGCAAAAAAATTGTGATCGCGAGCATGAGCGCGTCGATTGCCGTCTTTCTTTGTCTGGCCT
>CAWUMP010000018.1:0-17391 GCA_963923385.1 uncultured bacterium
GACGGGTATGGTCCGCCGCCGGCGATGGAAACCCTGCCGGCACACACCAACCACACTGCTCTAACCACAAACTCCCAGGTGCCAACGCCAACGGCGCCCACCCAGCGTCGGCAGGCGCTGGCTCAGCGAGATCGGATGGATTTAATGAATCTGACATAGTCGTTATAATACTGTTTATTTATACAGTATCACGTTCGCGCATCAATTGTGTGGTTTTAAATGAAACAACTCGATACCAAGGACAAACACGGCACGCCGCGAACGAACATGCGAAAATACACTTTCGTTCCAATCGACCATCCCATGCACACCAATCCACGCCATGCTTCTCGTCGTCAGGCCTTAGCTGCGCTCGGCGCCATGGCGCTCGGCATGTGCGCACCGCTGCGCGTCTGGGCCCAAGTGACTTGGAATCGCGCGGCGTTTGAAGCGCGTTCTGCGCTTGAGGCCTTACGTGCACTCGGCGCTCAAAGTGCCAGCGAATCGCGCGACATACTCATCGACGCGCCACAAATTGCCGAAAACGGTGCGCTCGTGCCGATCGACATCACCAGCCAACTCGCGGGGACACGTACGATCAGTGTGATCGCCGAAAAAAATCCGTTTCCGCTAGCAGTACGTTTTGAATTTCGCGATGGCGCGCTCCCTTATGCGCGCGTCAATCTTAAGCTCAGCGAAAGTACGCTGGTGCGCGTGGTGGTTGAAGCCGGAACACGCGTGTATCAACACGCGCGCGAAATTAAAGTCACTGCCGGTGGCTGCGGAAACTGACCATGTCGATTCGTATCCGCGCCGTGCTCAAACCCGAATACACCGACGTTCGCGTATTGGTCACGCACCCCATGGAAACGGGTTTGCGTCGCGATGACGCCGGTAAACTCGTGCCGCTGCATTTCATACAAACCTTGGTGCTGCGCCTGAATGGACAAGTGCTGATTCAAAGCCAGCTCAGTCAGGCGGTATCGCGCAACCCGGTGTTTGCGTTTCGCCTGCGTCCAACCAAAGTGGGCGACAAAATCGAGCTCGCCTGGACCGACAACCAAGGCGCGAGCGGTCGCGCCGATGCGCTGGTTAGCGCCAACTGAGGCTTCGTATGCAACCCACCACGCGGCGATCACGTTGGTACAAATTTGCAGCGCTCTTACTCGCACTCGCTGCGATTGGAGGCACCGCCTGGTGGTGGTGGCAAGCGCGTTTAGCCGATGCCGCGCCCAAATATCGTCTCACCAAGGTCGAACGTGGACCACTGTCTGCGGTGGTGGTGGCCAGCGGCACACTCAACGCGGTCACCACCGTACAAGTGGGCTCGCAGGTGTCGGGACAAATCAAAGAAATTCTTGCTGACTTTAATACCGCGGTAAAGAAAAACCAGATCATCGCGCGCATTGATCCGTCGAGCTTTGAGCTGCGCGTCAATCAAGCGCGCGCCGATGTGGATTCGGCACAAAGCGCCGTCGCAGTCGCGCGCGCAGGTGTGGCCGCACAACGCGCTGAACTGGGCCGCGTGCGCGTCAATCTTGCCGATGCGCAGCGCGATGCAGAACGCAAAAAAATGCTGGTTGATAAAAATTTTATTTCGCCCTCAGAAGCAGACAAAGCACGTACCTTATTTGAAGCCACGCGCGAGCAACTGCTGTCTGCCGAAGCACAACTCAAGGTCACTGAAGCGCAAGTCGATAGCGCCATCGCCACAGTTAAACAACGCGAAGCCTTACTCAAACAAGCGATCGTTGATTTAGAACGTACGGTCATTCGTGCCCCAGTGGATGGCACGGTGATTTTGCGTAACGTCGATGCCGGGCAAACCGTCGCGGCCAGTTTGCAAGCGCCGGTGCTCTTTACCATTGCGCAGGATCTGCGCGACATGCAAGTCGAAGCCGCTATAGATGAAGCCGATGTCGGGCGTCTGCGTTTAGGACAAGCCACCAACTTTACGGTCGATGCATTTCCTCGACGTAATTTCAGTGGTGAGATTCGCCAAATACGTAAAGCGCCGCAGAACGTACAAAACGTCATCAGTTATGTCGTGGTGATCTCCGCAAACAATACGGATTTGGCGTTACTCCCTGGAATGACCGCCAACGTGCGCATTGTGGTCGATCAACGCGAAAGCGTGCTCAAAGTGGCCAACGCCGCGTTACGTTTTCGACCCGCTGGCGCCGAAGCTCCGACGAAATCGGCAGAAGCCACGAAAGGTGAGGCTAGCGCGTCTGGCAGTGGTGGTGGTGGCGCGCAAGCGGCACAAGCATTTCGGCAACGCATCTTCACCGAACTCAAACCAGACGACACACAAAAAACCAAGCTTGAGCAAATTTTTGAAGACACACGCAGCAAAATGGCTGCAGCACGCGAAGTGGCGGATGAAACGGAACGACGTAAACAAATCGAACGCATTCGGGCTGAATCGCGTACGCGCATTACAGAGATTCTGACGCCCGAACAAAAACCAATTTACGAACGCATCGTTGCCGAATCCGGTGGACGTGGTGGCGCATCCGGTGTGGGTCGCTTGTGGGTACGCGTCGCGGGCGGCGCTCCCAAAGCAATCGATGTGCGTACCGGCCTCACCGATGGCGTCAGCACCGAAATTTCAGGCGAAGGCATTGAAGAAGGTCTCGAGGTCATTCTCGGTACTGGAATAGGTGGCGCTGATAACGCGCAGAAAAAAGGGACCGGTACGCCCGGACCACGTTTGTTCTAACACCACACCACATCACCCATGCCCGTTCTGATCCGCACACGCGCACTCAGCAAGGTATATCACGTCGGTGATAACGTGATTCACGCGTTACGCGAAGTCAGCATCGATATCGAGCAAGGTGAACTGGTGGCCATCATGGGCCCATCGGGTTCGGGTAAATCAACCTTGATGAACGTACTTGGTTGTTTAGATCGTCCCAGTAGCGGCAGTTATGCGCTTGGCGATCGTGAAGTCTCCGATCTGGATGCGGACGCATTGGCCGAAGTACGCAACCGTCGCATTGGTTTTGTGTTTCAGAGCTTTAATTTATTACCGCGCACCAGCGCGCTTGAAAACGTCGAGCTACCGTTGGTGTATGCCGGTATAGATACGCGCGAGCGACAACAACGCGCCCACAGCATGCTCGAGCGAGTTGGTCTGGGCACTCGGACCGACCATCAACCGGCGCAACTCTCAGGGGGTCAACAACAACGCGTGGCGATTGCGCGCGCACTGGTCACCACCCCACTACTCATTCTTGCCGATGAACCAACGGGGGCATTAGATTCACGCACAAGCCTTGAAATCATGGCCTTGTTTCAAACGCTCAATCGTGAAGGGATGACCATTATTTTGGTCACGCATGAACCCGATGTGGCGCGCTTTGCAGGTCGGATCTTGCGTTTTTTGGATGGTGCGTTAGTCGAAGACACAATCAACCCGCAGCCAGACGACGCCCATCAAATACTCGCGGCCTTACCACCGGTCAACACCATCCCCTTAATGGGTGGGGCTGATAAAAATGCAGCATCCTCGACGCTGGGATCTGCATGAACGCGATTGGCTTATTACGCGTTGCGCTCCGCGCACTGGCCATCAATAAATTACGCAGCATCCTCACCATGCTCGGCATCATTATTGGTGTGGGTGCGGTGATTGTGATGATTGCAGTTGGCGCAGGTGCCCAGGCGAAGGTCGATGAACAAATTCGTGCCCTGGGTTCCAATTTGTTACTCATTATGTCTGGCGCCACCACGTCGGGTGGGGTACGCATGGGCTTTGGTTCTAACTTCACGTTATCAGAGGACGACGCGCTAGCGCTCAATCGTGAACTCCCCGAAATCATCGCTGCGCCTGCCTTACGCGGTACATCGCAAGTTGTTTGGGGCAACACCAATTGGTCAACCGTATTGTTTGGCGTGACTGCCGAATACTTTGAAGTACGCCAATGGCCAGTGGTACGTGGGCGCGAATTTGAACCCAGCGATTTATTGGCCGCCACCAAGGTCTGCATCATTGGTCAAACCGTGGCACGCCAACTGTTTGGCGATGCGGATCCAATTGATCAGGTTATCCGCATTAAACGTGTCCCGTTTACCGTCATCGGTGTACTCGAAAACAAAGGCCAAAGCCTGATGGGTACCGACCAAGACGATTTAATCGTGATGCCCATTAGCACCGCACGTAAACGCGTGCTCGGTGGCAACCAAGCCAAACAACGCAGCGTTGGCACGATCTGGGTCAAAGTGCGTGAGGACGAAGACGCCAAACGTGTCGAAGACAGCGTGCGTCAGTTGCTACGTCAGCGCCATCGCTTACAAAGCGGCCAAGACGACGATTTTTCGTTACGTAATTTGTCCGAGGTAATGGCCGCACAAGAAGCCTCAAGCCGCGTGCTCGCCATCTTGCTGGCAGCGGTGGCTTCGGTGTCGTTGATCGTGGGTGGCATTGGCATCATGAACATCATGTTGGTATCCGTCACCGAGCGCACACGCGAAATTGGTTTACGCATGGCCTTGGGTGCACGCACACGCGATATCTTGGGACAATTTTTAGTCGAAGCAATCACGCTGTCATTGCTCGGTGGTCTGATTGGGATTGTGATTGGTGTGGCCACATCGCTTGCCATTGGCGAATGGGCAGGTTGGCGCATTCAACTTTCACCTGAATCGATTGTGCTTGCCGGCACATTTGCGTTTGCGATCGGTGTTTTTTTTGGTTTTTATCCCGCACGCAAAGCAGCCAAACTACATCCGGTTGAAGCGCTCCGCTTCGAATAAGCTGCGTGATCTACGCGACCTCTACGTCGCGTTTGTTTTATAAAAAACAATCACAACAGTATTAGTTTGAATTTCTTTTTTTTGTAAAAGAAATTCAAAATTATGTTTTTTTTGATTAATCGAAATCAAAAAAACAATTCTCGTGGTTACACTGGCCCGCAACCTGATGAACAACAGTTGCGATGCATTCACCACAGCCCCAAGGCCAAGTTGATCAAGTCGCAAATCATTCAGGCCCGGTGGTCCACCTAAAAAACTTAATGATGCAGTCACTCAACTCAGCCCAGGAGAAACAACATGAAGACAAGTATGAAAACAACAAATCAACGTGGCTTTACGCTGATCGAACTCATGATTGTGGTTACCATTATCGGCATTCTCGCCGCAGTAGCACTACCTGCTTATCAAGACTACTCGACAAGAGCGCGAGTGACGGAAGGCCTAAGTTTGGCGCGCGGCGCAAGGCTCGCTGTGGAGGAATATATCGTTACAAATGGGGGCAACCTTCCAGCCGCTGGAGCGATTGCAAACTACACAGCACCCACCCCGAGTACCACGAGTAGTGTAAGCACAATCTCACTAGGAGCTAATGGGGTGATAACAATAAGCTACAACAAAAACTATTTTCCATCGACTAAACATACTGATTATGACACCGAGCGTACAATCAACCGGCTCAAATGTAACATGGGCATGTACCGCGGGAGCCACAAATGGCATCCTTCCCAAATATATCCCTGCGTCCTGCTAATTTTATTTGATTTACAACCTCTTATTCACAGCATTTAAAACAACATTAGTTTGAACAATTAGAGATACGCGAATACGAGTCGTTTTCGACCCAAAAAATATCTCATTCAATTTACGCCCTGGCTGTGCAAACAGCAGGGCGTTTTTATTTTGGGTGTTTCTTTATCGAATACACGCGGCACGCACTTGCTTTAAGTCTGTCAGCCCTTGGAGCACCTTTTCCATACCGTCCATTTTGAGGGTGTGCATACCCTCTTCCATCGCGGTCAGCGCCACCGCACTCATGAGTGCACGCGATTGAATATGTTTTTTAATTGCATCCGATGCCACCAATAATTCATGGATACCAATACGGCCTTTGTAGCCAGTACCCCCGCAGACGTCACAGCCTTGCGGCTTAGCAAAGACGAGTCGCCCGTCTGTTGCATAGCGCTGTATCCAATCGGCATACAATTTACGCGCTTCAACTTGCATATCTGTTCGCCACGCAGACAGTTGACTCACCTCGGTCGCGTATTCCTGCACAAACATGCGTAACTCTTCTGCGTCTGGCGCGTAGCTTTGCTTACAGTCACATAATTTTTTGACTAAGCGCTGCGCCAAAATACCCACTAAGGCATCCGAAAAATTAAGCGCGTCCATGCCCATATCCAATAGGCGTGTAATCGCTTCAGGTGCTGAATTGGTATGTAGCGTTGCAAAAACCAAATGCCCAGTGAGCGAAGCTTCGATGCCCGTGTGTGCGGTTTCTGCATCACGCATCTCGCCCACCATAATGATGTCGGGGTCAGCGCGTAAAAAAGCGCGCATCACCGTCGCAAAGTCCATCACCTTGCGATTAACTTGCACTTGACGCAGGCCCTTTTGGGTAATTTCTACGGGGTCTTCGGCTGTCCAGATTTTGGTGTCTGGCGTATTTAAGTGGCCGAGAATGGAATGTAAGGTGGTGGTTTTTCCTGAGCCGGTTGGGCCGCAGACAAAAAATAGTCCATGCGGTCGCGTGATGGCAGTTTTTAGCCGCGTCATCGTCGACGCCGTTAAATGTAATGCGTCTAATGCAATCGGTTCGCCAGAGCCCAAAATCCGTAAGACGATATCTTCCATGCCGCCGGCGGTTGGCAAGGTGGCTACACGCAACTCAACATCCAACGGACCAAATTTACGGAAGCGAATTTTTCCATCTTGCGGTTTACGTTTTTCTGAAATATCTAAATCGCACATGATTTTGATGCGCGAAGCCAGCGCATTGCGATGCTGTGCAGGCACCTGCGTATATGGCATCAAAGTACCATCGCGACGAAAGCGTATTTCTGTGGGCGTGTTACCCGGATACGGTTCGACATGAATATCAGAGGCGCCCTGCTGGCATGCATCGATAATCATTTTATTGACCAGCCTAACCACCTCGTTATCTGCACCCGGCGCATCTTCATTCCAGTCCGCGCGACCTGTATTTTCGATGTTGAGTGGACTGTCGGTCGATTCGTTGGACGCTGTGGTGTCTGTGTCATAAAACAATTGCACCATGCGTGAAAATTCGCGGCGCGTCGTCACGCGATAGGCTAGCGCTGCTTTTGGAAACACTTTGGCAGCAGATCGCGTATTACGTACGCGCTCTGGGTCAAGACACAACACCGCCAAATAATCCCGCGTCTGCTCCAATGGCAGCCATCCGTCTGCCTCGACGAACTCTCGTTTTAGATTTTTTAGTAATTCGGACGGTCGCGGTCGCAACGGGTCGTAGGGTTGATATTGCACTTGGTAGTGGGCACCCAAGGCTTTGCCGATGGTCATGGTGCTTAAACGTAACTCGTCCATTAATACCGCTTCAATATCCAAGCCACGTTCTCGCGCTGCTCGCGTGACGCTGGTGAGGTCCGCTGCACTGAGCGCACCCGCTTTGACCAACGCCTCGTAGGCGCTTGGTGTGATTGTTCCACTCAAAGCAAATGAGGTATTCATGCGTCAGTTTCTCCGGAAGCGATGTCTAAGTGCGGTGCGTGGATCTCGGGCGATGAACAGATCTGCTCGACCTCACACTTGAAAGTAGCACGCGGGCTCACACTGATCTTAAGTACCTACGATAAGCACACGCTTTCTTACACTTAGAAATTAAAAAGCCGCCCGATGGACACCGGACGGCTTTTTTATGGCACGCAATGACGCGTCGTGCCTGTCGTGATTGGCGCCAAGCAACCAGGCGACACGACTTTCGCTTGGATTAACTGCCGAGGATGGTTCCCACCTGAATGCCAGCCGCCGCCGCAGCCTCCGCACCAGAGACTTTTTTGCCCTCTGCGGGTTTGGCCTTGAGTACTTCAATGCGGCCGCCTTGCGCGGTCACTACAAAGCTCTCTGCGGTGATTTCAACCACCTCACCAATTTTTCCTTTGACAGCACCAAAGGTGCGTACCGGATGCTTACGTGCATCAAAAATCTGCAGCTCTTTGCCGCCGACCGTGGTCCATGCACCAGGGGCTGGATTACAGGCGCGGATGAGGTTGTAGACCACATCCGCATGATTGGCAAAGTTGATCCGTGATTCGTTTTTACGAAACCAACCTTCGTAAGTGGCTTGTGATTCATCTTGCACCACTTCGCGATGTTTGCCCGACACCACCAGATCGGCAGCTTCGACCATCGCCGCAACCCCCATCGGGAACAAACGATCGAAATACACCGAACCCAAGGTATCGTCAGGACCAATCATGGTTTCTTTTTGCAAAATGATTGGGCCTTCATCTAAACCGTCAGTCGGACGGAAAATCGTCAGACCAGTTTTTTTCTCGCCCAACGAGATCGGCCAATTAATCGAAGACGGGCCCCGGTATTTGGGTAGCAACGACGGGTGATATTGAATGGTGCCGTGTTTAGGTACGTTGACAAACTCTTGTGGCGCAAATTGCAGCACATAAGCCATCACACCGATATCTACGTTTAATCCAGCCAGCGTGGCGACAGCAGATGGGTCTTTCAGTGAAGGTAACTGAAACACCTTGACGCCTTTTTCTTCGGCGGCCACTTTTAACGCATCGGGGCGGGCGCCTGGTTTTTCTGGCGCGCAAAACACGCCAGCAACCTCATCACCACGCGCTAAAAATGCCTCGAGTACCGCTTTACCAAAATCTTGCTGGCCTATGATTGCAATTCTCATCAACAACTCTCCTCAAACAGCTTTTTTAGGTGGAGCGCTAAACGCGCCAGCGGACTTAAGCGCAGCGACTTTCGCGGCGTCATAGCCCAACACTTGGGTCAACACTTCATCGGTGTGCTCACCGAGTAGCGGTGAGCGCGCAATCTTTGCTGGCGAAGCCGATAACTTAATTGGCATACCGACGTTCCACCACTTGCCGCGTTGCGGATGATCGAGCTCGACATACATCTCGCGACCTCGAATGTGCTCGTCCGTGGCTAAATCTTCAGTCGACATGATCGGACCACACGGCACATCGAGTGGATTGAGGATCGCCATGAATTCGCGCTTGGTGTAATTCGCGGCAAACTGCGTAATCAGCGCCCACATCTCGTTCTGATTTTTTCTGCGCTCACCAATCGTGGCGAACTTGGCATCGGTGGCTAAATCGGCTCGACCCACGGCCGGACCAATACATTGCGCCAACGCCGTCCACACCGCCTCTTGCACTACGATGTAGATGTAGTCGTTTGGACCATGGGGTTTGCAATGAATCGCATTGCCTAATTGACCACCACCCGAATCATTACCAGCGCGCGGCGTGTAGGGCATGCCCTTTTCAGTGGGTACCGAATATTCTGACAACCCACCGTGCGTTAAGCGTTGATGGTCGCGGAATTTCACGCGACATAAGTTCATCACGCCATCCATCATGGCCACTTCAACGTATTGACCCAAGCCTGTACGCTGCGCTTGGTGTAACGCGCCCAATAAACCAATCGCCAAATGTAAGCCAGTACCCGAGTCACCAATTTGCGCGCCCGTCACAAATGGCGCACCCTCAGGCACACCGGTGGTGCTCATGGCACCACCCATGGCTTGCGCGACGTTTTCGTAGGCCTTGAACTCCGCATACGGACCCGTTGAACCAAACCCTTTAATCGAGCCCATCACGATCCGCGGATTGATCTGATGAATTTTTTCCCAGGTAAACCCAAGACGATCGAGGACACCGGGACCAAAATTTTCCATCACGATATCGCATTGCTTAATCAAGTCCACGAACACCGCTTTGCCTTCAGCGGATTTCATGTTGACGGTGATTGAGCGTTTATTGCAGTTGAGCATCGTGAAATACAAACTATCCGCGTTGGGCACATCGCGTAACTGACCACGCGTAGCATCGCCCTGTGGTGGTTCAAACTTAATGACATCAGCGCCCATCCAAGCCAGTAACTGCGAGCAGGTGGGGCCCGCTTGCACATGGGTCATGTCAAGAATACGAATTCCCTTGAGTGCTTCCATCTTGCAATCTTCTCCTTGAAACAATGCGCCTCAGTATGGCACACGGGGTGCATGCCATCGAGGCGAATGCGCCGACACGCGTGCGCCGGCACGCTGCACCAATTATTTTTTCTTGGCGCTTGGATTCAAACTCGTGATGCGTCCACTTTCTGTGCCTGCAGTTTCATCAATCACCGCATTGATCAAGGTGGGTTTGCGTGAACGAATCGCTTCTTCCATCGCCTGACGCAATTGCGCTGGTGTGGTGGCATGGACGCCCACGCCACCAAAGGCTTGCATCAGCATGTCGTAGCGCGCGCCTTTGACAAACACCGTTGGTGCAACATCTGGCCCACCTGTGGGATTCACGTCGGTACCGCGATACACGCCGTTATTATTAAAGATCACCACGCACACGGGTAAGTTGTACCGACAAATGGTTTCGACTTCCATACCCGAAAAACCAAACGCGCTATCACCCTCAATCGCAATGACTGGCTCACCGCTCACCACGGCCGCTGCCACCGAAAAGCCCATGCCAATGCCCATCACGCCCCAAGTACCCACATCGAGGCGCTTACGCGGCTTGTACATATCAACAATGCTGCGCGTGAAGTCGAGTGCATTCGCGCCCTCGTTTACTAAAATAGCTTCAGGATTGGCTTTGACGATGTCGCGAACAACATTCAGTGCGCTATGAAAATTCATCGGCACAGGATCTTTGGCGAGTGTCTCGGCCATCTTGGCGATATTTTTATGCTTACGTTCGTTGATTGCTGCAATCCAAGCGGCCGGTGCTTTGGGCCAGTTGCTGCCCATGCCCGCCAAGAGCGCCGACACACACGAACCAATATCACCAACTACAGGCGCATCAATGGCCACGTTGCTATCGGCTTCTTGCGGTGAGATATCGATCTGAATAAATCGTTGACCGCCCCAGGCTTTGTGATCTTTGCCGCCCCAGGTTTTGCCTTTGCCGTGCGAAAGCAACCAATTTAAACGCGCGCCGATGAGCACCACTACATCTGCTTCGGGCAACACATACGAACGCGCAGCGGCTGCAGATTGCTCATGCGTATCAGGCAATAAACCTTTGGCCATCGACATCGGTAGATAAGGAATACCGGTTTTTTCAACGAGCGCGCGAATATCAGCGTCAGCTTGTGCATACGCCGCACCCTTACCTAACAAAATCAACGGACGCTGAGCACCTTTGAGTAAGGTCAACGCGCGTTGTATGGCCTCTGGTCCTGGAATCTGACGCGGCGCAGGATCAACCACTTTAATGAGTGAGCGTTTCCCAGCCTCGGCATCCATGGTTTGCGCAAATAATTTTGCTGGTAAATCGAGGTATACACCACCCGGTCGACCGGATACGGCGGCACGGATTGCACGCGCGACACCCACGCCGATGTCTTCGGCGTGCAACACACGAAACGCCGCTTTACACAACGGCTTAGCAATCGCGAGTTGATCCATTTCTTCGTAATCGCCCTGCTGCAAGTCAACGATCTCACGCTCACTCGACCCGCTAATTAAGATCATCGGAAAACAATTGGTGGTGGCGTTGGTGAGTGCGTTTAAGCCATTTAAAAATCCTGGCGCTGAGACGGTTAAACAGATCCCTGGCTTTTGCGTCATAAAGCCTGCAATAGCAGCCGCGTTTCCGGCATTTTGTTCATGACGAAATGAAATCACGCGCATGCCTTCGGCCTGCGCCATACGCGTTAAATCCGTGATCGGGATCCCGGGCAAACCAAAAATGGTGTCAATGCCATTCAGCTTGAGGGCTTCGATGACCAGATGAAAGCCATCGATGGTTGGGGTCTGGGTTTCGCTGGCAACTTGTGTTTCGACGGTGCCCATCTGGGTCTCCCTCGGAGAAAATTTGGATTGACGGGGTGGGTGGGGAAAATCTAGGGTGCTCACGGCTGGAGGCGAAATGATAGTGACCCACTTGCCAGAGCACGCTTGACTCCGGTCAAGCTTTTTACGTCTAATCCTCAGCTGAGCGCGTTGGCTCACACTTTGGGCTCATTCTTTCGACGTGCGCCGCTCACCGATCCACCCACACATTGCTATGGCCGCTATCGCCACCCACTCGCAGCGCAACACCATCCGCCTTCAGTTACGCCAGAACCCGGTTCTTGGCGACTTGACTGACGCTGCTTGGGGACAACTCGAATCGCTCTTAGAGGTGGTCGACTACCGAAAAGGTGAACTCCTGGTGCGCCAGGGCGATACCGAGATGGAGCAGTTTTTTGTGCTCGAAGGCATGTTAAAGCGCGTGGTTTCAAATCCCGAAGGTCACGAGATGATTCTGCGCTTTGCTGCAGAGGCCGACATGGATACGTCGTACGCGGCTTGGCGTATGAAAACACCGATTCCTTACTCGATTGTTGCCGTGACCAAAGTGCGTGCTGCAAAAATTGCCATGCCCCAGTGGGTCGAATTTCTTGAGCAACACGCCAGCGTGAAGTCGGCGTTTGAGTATGAAGTGATGAAGTTAATGTCTGAGGTGATGGCCCACACCATCACCTTACATTTACTGGATGCGCCAGGACGGTTGCAACGCTTTGCACGCAAACATCCCGAGTTAAGCGGCCGCATTCCCAAAAAAGAACTCGCCGCTTATCTCAATCTCACCCCCGAAACACTGTCACGTTTGCGCCAGCGCTTAGGCGAAGTTGACTAAAGACGCTTAACCCGATGTTGCGCGCCGATTGAGCACGCTAGAAATCACGGGCCAAATCAACAACAACAAAGCCAATCCGGTCATCGACCCCACCAACCCATTAGCAAAAAACACCGACAGATCTCCTTGAGAGATCAGCATGGATTGTCGAAAGGATGCTTCCGCGCGATCGCCCAACACAATCGCTAACACGAGCGGGGCCAGTGGGTAGTTGAGTTTCTTAAAGACATAACCAATCACACCAAACACCAACATCATCCACACATCAAACAGATTGGTTTTCACAGTGTACGCACCAATCGCACAGACCACCATGATGATCGGCGCAATCACCGCAAACGGAATACGCAAAATCGCTGCAAATAGGGGTACACACGTGAGCACCACAATCAACCCCGCGATGTTGCCTAAATAAATACTGGCAATCAAACCCCAAACAAAATCTTTTTGCTCAACAAACAATAGGGGGCCAGGTTGTAAGCCCCAAATTAATAAGCCACCGAGAAGCACAGCTGCAGTGGGTGAACCCGGAACCCCTAGGGTCAGCATCGGTAACAACGCAGATGTACCCGCCGCATGCGCAGCAGTTTCAGGGGCCACCACGCCTTCGACTTCACCTTGACCAAAGCGCGCACGATGCCGCGAAAAACGTTGCGCGACGCCGTAAGCCATAAAGGACGCAGGCGTTGCGCCCCCGGGCACAATCCCCATAAAGCAACCGACAATCGCTGAGCGCATCGAGGTTGCCCAATAGCGTGGTAATTCACGCCAGGTTTCTAACACCACACGCAAATTGATCTTTGCGCTCGCCCCTTTAAACGCGAGTCCTTCTTCCATGGTGAGCAAAATCTCACCGATGCCAAACAAACCAATCACTGCAATTAAAAAATCAAATCCAGATAATAAATGCACAGAGCCAAATGTGAGGCGTAACGCGCCATTCACCGGGTCGGTTCCCACGGCAGCGAGCGCAAAGCCCAGCATCATCGCGGCAATCGTTTTAAAGGGTGGCTCTTTTGACATGCCGACAAACGCACAGAAGGTCAGCAAATACACCGAGAAAAATTCAGGCGGTCCAAATTCGAGCGCAAATCCGGCCACTAATGGGGATAAAAACGTAATCACAATGGTGGCGATGAGTGCACCAACAAACGATGAGGTAAACGCTGCAGTGAGTGCAGCACCAGCACGACCTTGTTGCGCCAACGGATAACCATCAAAGGTGGTTGCAACCGACCAAGGTTCGCCCGGGATATTGAACAATACGGAGGTGATCGCACCACCAAACAACGCGCCCCAATAAATACACGAGAGCAAAATAATCGCTGACGTGGTTCCGCCAGGAAGTTGAGCCATCGAGAACGTAAGCGGTAACAAAATTGCTACGCCATTGGCACCCCCCAAACCAGGTAGCACGCCAATGATCACGCCCAAAATCACCCCAACAAACATCAAGCCGATGTTTTGTAGCGACAGCGCTACCCCAAAGCCATGCACCAGTGATTGCAGTTCATCCATCGCGTGACCTCAGCTCAAGCCTATCCAAAGCTCCAACGGCCCCTTGGGCAGCGGCACTTTGAACCACAGTTCAAACACGCAAAAAAATACCACGCTCACTCCAACCGACACAGCGATCAGCATCGGCCAGCCATAGCGGCCCAACCACCGCATAAAAAACCCAATGAAGAGCGTCGAGGCCACATAGATACCCAGCCAAGCAATCAAGCCTACATAGGCCAGCGTAGGTAAGAAAACAGATAGCACCAACTTAAATTCATCGGCGCGCACAAACACACGGTCTTGTTCGGCGCGTGTGCGTAAGGCTTGAATAAAGTTGATCACCGAGGCCGCGCAAATGAGAAGGCCTAAATAAAACGGAAAATATCCCGCTTGCGGACCATCATCGGCCCACCCCGCACCCAAGCGTTGGCTATCCACAATGACCACCACACCAACAACAAAGAGCCCAAACGCAACGACCAGCTCGACTAACCTGCTGCCCACACCACGTGAATTTTCTTGCGTCTGCATTCACGCCCTCCTTGGATGCGACCGTCAATGGTCTTTTTAGGATGCGACCGTCAATGGTCTTTTTATTTGGCTGTTGAAATGAAACCCGCGGATTTCATTAAGACAATATGACGCGCCTCTTCTTTGGCGACCCAATCAGCAAACTCTTTACCGCTCAAGGTGGTGGTGTTGAATGCGCCCTTTTCAATAAATTCTTTCCATTCTTTGGTTTCGCGCACTTTGGCCATCAGATCGACGTAATACTTCACTTGCTCGGCACTCACACCTGGCGCCATGAAAATACCGCGCAACATCAAGTACTCAAAATCTAAACCTTGTTCTTTACACGTTGGAATATCTGCCCAGCTTTGTGTGTCGGTGACCTTTTCTTTATGGGGCATGCGCTTACTGTCAAACACACACAAGGGACGCAACTTACCGCCACGCCAATGTGCAACCGCTTCGATTGGATTGTTCACCGTTGCATCAGCGTGATTGCCCACCAACTGGACAGCGACATCACCGCCTCCTCGAAACGGGATATAGATAAATTTTGCGCTACTCGATTTTTCAATCCCCACGGTAATGATTTGATCTTCTTGCTTGGATCCCGTCCCAGCCATCTTGAACTTACCGGCTTGCGCAGCGGCGAGAAATTCTTTGGTGGTTTTGTAGGGCTTACCTGCATTGACCCACAACACAAACTGATCCAGCGCCATCATTTGGACTGGCGTGAGATCGCGCCAATTAAAAGGAACACCGGTTGCTAATGGCGTAGTAAACAAATTCGATAACGTGATAATGATCTTATGCGGATCGCCATTGGCGCCTTTGACATCGAGAAAACCTTCCGCACCTGCGCCGCCCGCCTTATTCACCACCACCATCGATTGCTTCATCAAATTATTTTTGGCGACGATGGATTGAATGACGCGCGCCATTTGATCAGCGCCACCACCGGTACCAGCAGGCACCACAAATTCAACCGTCTTGGTCGGTTCCCATGCAAACGCATTGCAGGCCAACACACCAGAAAAAAATAGGCCAAACAGACCATTCAATAGATCACGCATACGAAAATGCATGCCAGCCTCCTCGAAGATTGCGATTCAAAAACAGCAAACGCAATGCGCCATCTTCTGTGGGCATGACGCAAACAAGTTTTGTGGTTTGGGTCATACGCCGAGTTATGTGTGGCGCTTCTTGTTTAGGTACAACAGCAACGTGCTGAAGTTCACCTGAACAGAATGAGTCTACGTCAAAATCTCAATTGACGGACTTGGCAGTTTTAATTATTTAGAACGAATGTCGGCGCGGCGCACAAATGCATCACAACGGTGCCAGTGCGCCGCACAAGATCAGTGTGTCGCTGAATGCTCCGCTTCATCTTCGCGCGATGCCTGACGCGCGGTCAGCCACTTGCCCATCAAGATGGTCCCTAAAGCACCCAAGCCACCACAAATCGACTCCAGGGACAACCCACCGAAAACACGTGGCTTTCCAGCGGCATCAAAGGTTACGCCCGCATTGACCAAGAGATCGCGCAGACTAAACGTACCGGCCAAGAGCGCATCAAAACTACGCGTGCCCTCACCGATCAATACTTTATCGCTCACCAACATCTCACCAGCCACCATGCCGATCAACGCACCACCAATAGTGATGATGATCGGAAAGCGTTCCATCAACTTCAACAACATGGTCGCGCCAAAGATCACCAGCGGAATCGAAATTCCTAGACCAAGAATCAATAAGGTCATGCTGTTGTTGGCAGCGGCAGCCACCGCAATCACGTTATCTAGGCTCATCACCAAATCGGCAATCAAAATCGTTTTGATTGCCGCAACGAGATTGTCGCTGGCTTTAATGTCTGGATCGCCATCATCGGGGGCGAGTAGTTGCACACCAATCCAGAACAACAACAAGCTGCCGATTAACTTGAGCCACGGCAAACCCAGCAAAGCCACAGCAAAAATAGTCAGCACGATGCGCATCACGATCGCCGCACCTGAACCCCACATGATCGCGGCTTTTTGTTGATGCGGCTGCAAGGAACGTGCAGCCAGGGCAATGACGACCGCGTTGTCACCCGACAGGACGATATTGACGCCGATGATTTTCATCAGCCCGACCCAAAACGCTTGGGAGACGAGTTCTTCCACCATGGTGCAGTTCCTTGGTTCGTTGGTGCAGGAGATTGAAGCTGGCGATTCTAAAACAAGCCAACGACCTTGCCATCCACAATATCGATTTTCGCTGCTGACGGAATCTTGGGTAATCCAGGCATGGTCATGATGTCACCGCAGACCATCACGACAAATTCAGCACCTGCCGCCAACCGTACTTCGCGAACATTCACCACGTGATCCGTGGGCGCGCCACGCAATGAGGCATCGGTTGAGAACGACGATTGCGTTTTGGCCACACACACAGGGTAGTGACCGTAGCCATCTTCCTGCAATTTTTTGATCTGATTACGCACTTTCGCATCTGCCGTGACTTCGGAGGCGCGATAGATTTTTTTGGCAATCTTGTTGACCTTATCCCACAAGCTATCTTGCTCGTCATACACGAACGAGAAGTTGCTTGGCTGCTCGCATAAGCCCACCACGATGTTGGCCAACTCCGCTGCACCCTTGCCACCTTCACCCCAATGCGAAGCCAACACAACCGGTACGCCCATTTTTTTCATTCGGTCGTACAACACATCGAGTTCAGCTTTGGTGTCTGTGGTGAACTTGTTGATCGACACCACGCAAGGGATATCGTAATTCTTGGT
>CAWUMP010000019.1:0-17307 GCA_963923385.1 uncultured bacterium
TGCGTGGAACCGCCCCCATTTGTGGGGTTTGCCAAAACTTCTCAAAATCGGCGCGCATCTCTGGATCTTGCATCACCGAAATATCCGCAGGCATTTGGAATACACCACCACCGCACAACTCACGTACCACATCAATGATGGCTGAGTGATTTTCGGTACACCAGTTTAATGCCGCGTACATGTAACGACGGTTGTACGTACGGAACCCGTCGGGCCAACTTTCGGCATCTTGAATTTGTCCAGCGATCATACCGCCCAGCGATGCTTCAAGCGCACTCAAGCGCCCCAACACTTCACGTACCGCGGGGATTTGATCTGCACCCGAGGCTTGCGTGATCCGAGAGGCCATTCCCACCAGCAATTGCATCTTGCTGTGAAAACGCACATTTGATTGATGATTACCATAACAATGCGCCGGCGTTTTGATGTAAATATCGCGCGCCAACACCGCATCGTTGTGCACAAACACTTTTTCCCAAGGCACCTTCACTTCGTGACACATCACCATGCTGTCGCTCTCGTCGTAGCGATAAGTGAGTGGACCATCAAACTCGACTGGCGAATTGGGTTCAAAGGGCTTGCGTGACCACAGAGTCAAACCCTTGGCATTCACTGGAATGGCACAGGTAATTGATTCAGCCAACTGATCGGGGGCCAATGGAATCAAATTACCAATCCAAATTTCGTTGGCAAACACCGCACCAGTGGCCAACATTTTCATACCAGAGATCACCACACCGTCATCGTCTTCACGCACGACACGCAACGTTGGGATCGGAATATTTTGTTTGGTATAAAACTCTGGATTACGCGCAGCTTGCGGCGGAATCACCGCATACGTAGCGTAAATGTCGTGTTGACGCATGTGCTCGTAGTACTTCATCAAGTTATCGGCATACGGACCAAACACCGCAGCATTGGTCGACATGCCGGTCACAAACGCTGAAACGTGATCTGGCGAGCGTCCCCACAAGCCATAACTCGATTGGGCAATGGCACGATGTAGCCCAGTGCGTTTTTCAAGATCTTCACGCGTACGCGCACGTAAAAAGTATGCGCTATAGCGTTGACCATTTTCCTCGAAACTAAAACGGTCGCGATTTTCTGGCGCAGCCTTTAAGTCATACATCGCCGCCACGGATTGGGCCGCATGACGAAAGGCCGGATGCGTGGTGACATCTCTCACCTTCTCTTGGCCAATATAGATCGTGCGACCGTCGCGCAACGATTCGAGATGTTCTTTACCTGTCTTTAACATGTGCGTTCTCCGCGTGCGGGCTTACTTCTTACCCGAGGTTTCGTAGTAATGAATTTCGTACAACAAGCAACCGTTCTTGGAAGTAAACGGTCCGTGATACGCACCGGGTGGGCGACAGGCGTAGGTAAATGCGTTAGAGGATTCGCCGCCTTGACCTTGATCGTCATTACCAACAATCAGATCGCCCTGTACTAGAAACACTTCTTCCCAGTGATCATGCACAAACGGCACCGTCGAAAACGCGCCCGGTTCGAGCTTCAGTAAGCGCGTACGACTGCCGCGCTTGGCGGTTTCATCTAAATCCGATGCCAGAATTTTTTGCGTAAATCCAGGTGGGTAGCCGGGCGGGACCTCCCAGCCGTTTTTCATATCCACACCAACAAACTCCAAGTGCTGCTTGGGGGCAAGCGCCATTTGATTCTCCTTTAATCGTTAAGCTGCATGACTGTCGGCTTCACGCACTAGGTATTGCACCAAGGCGGAGGCACGATCACCACTGGTGGCAAGTGCCGAGGCCAATGCGCGCAATTGCTTGAATCGCGCGCGATCTAAATAAGCAAACAACACATCATTCACTTGCTGTTGCACTGGCGCCAGGGTCTGCGCAATGCGCTCACCCACCGCGTCCAGTTGCAAGATCACCCGCCGACCATCCGTGGGATCACTCGATTTTTTTAAAATCTTTTTCGCCACCAGCTTGTTCACTTCGAGGGTGATAAACGCCCCCGATCGATGTAAGCGCTCGGCCACTTGACTGACCCCAAGGCTACGCCCCGCATCAGCAATATCCGCCGCACGCACCACCATGAAAATTTCGTATTGCACGCCAGTTAAACCCACGCGGGCACCAAACCCATCGCGACAGGCTTCGAGGTGATGCGAAAAGGCCATCAGATCATGCACCAAGGCGCGAAATTCCTGGTCCGATCCATCCACCAAGAGCGGCGGGCGCGACACAGAGAGCAAATCGCGTCGCGACTTTGCGGCTTTGCGAACCACTGCCCCGGTCGTCTTCGGTTTGCTTGCCATGCGCTTCTCCTTACCGTTACCCTAGACGGTCAAATTAGCTTTGTCAACAAGCTATCTACAAAAGCCACTTTTTCGCGTTTTTTCATCCTCTTGCCTCGGCCTCACGGAGATCCGCATGTCCAAACCGCTCCCCGCAGTCATCGATACCCGCTTTCGCGCTGCCCTGCAGCGCCTTCGTCGCGCCGGACGGTTACGCGCGCTGGAAACCAGCGCAGATCCTGAGTTTGAAATTGCTGGAATGATGAAAAAACTCGATGGCGGACCCGCCTTGTACTTTCCTAAAGTGAAGGGCTATGGCATGCCCGTGTTGGGCAATTTAATTTCTTGCCGCGAAAATTGTGAGGCGGCATTTGCCAGCGATTACCACGGCATCCGACAATTTGTAGCACGCGCGTTTAGCAATCCCATCGCGCCCAGACGGGTTGAGAACGCGCCAGTGCACGAAAACGTATTACGTGCCGGCCAATTTGATCTCGGACGCGACCTGCCGATCTTGCGTCACACCGACGGTGATAACGGTCGCTTCATCACCGCAGGGATTGTGGTGGTACAAGACCCAGAAACCGGTGTGTACAACGCCTCGTATCATCGCTTGCAATTGCTCGGGCCGGATCGCACCGCAATTAAGTTAGATTTTGGTCGTCATTTACGCGCCGCTTATGAACGCGCGCAACGCGCAGGCAAACCGCTACCGATTGCGGTCTGTATCGGCGCCGATCTCGCGGTGCATTACACCGCCGCTACCATGGGCGCGCAAATGCCAGAATCGGCCGATGAGTTAGCCATTGCTGGTGGGTTACGCGGTGAGCCCTTGCCAGTGGTCAAAGCGGTCACACAAGACATGCACTATCCTGCCGAAACCGAAATTGTGCTCGAAGGTGTGTTGCTACCGAGCGATGTGGTGCGCGAAGGACCGTTTGGAGAATTTGTTGGCTACCTCTCACCAGAAGGCGATGCGCCGGTGTTTCAGGTGAGTGCGCTGTGTCATCGACATCAGCCGATCTATCACGCGATTAACGGCGTGGGTCGCGAAACCATCATGCTGCGCAAATACGTCATGGAAGCGAGCTTACTCAAAGCACTCAGCGCCGCCGTGCCAATCGTGTCCGACGTGGAAATGACCGCGGGTGGATTGCATCGCTTTCACGCCGTTATTCAGGTGAAAAAGACCAATCCACAACAAGAAGGCTTTCAACGCAACGCGATCTTGGCCGCCTTTGCGACGCTCAAAGATCTGGATTTGGTCATTGCGGTGGACGAAGACATCAATATCCAGGACCCGCATGATGTCGAATACGCACTCGCCATGCGCATGGAAGCTTCCAAAGATTTATTCATCATTCCCGGCGCGCGTACGCATGAATATGTGCGTGTTTCAGACCACGGACAACGCGCAAAAGTTGGCATCGATGCCACGGTGCCGATTGCAGAAAAAGAACGCTTTGCACGCGCGCCGTTTCGTACAGTGGATGTTGGTTTAGAACGGTTTAGCGCCGACGCAGCCGACACCACGGCGTGGTTAAAAAATTGAGCCAAACGCTCAGAAAATTTTAGGTGGCTGATGACACCGAGGAATCGGCCACCGGCTGACGCTCTGCATCTTGCAGTTCGCGCCAAAGAATTTTTCCTACCGGCGACTTCGGCAGACTGTCTACAAACTCCACCCGACGTGGCACTTTGTAGGCGGCCACTTGTTCACGCATCCAAGCGATCAAGTCTGCTGGAGTGAGGCTGGATTGCGCAGGATCGCGCAACACGATCAACGCCTTGACCGTCTCGCCGCGATACGCATCAGGCGAAGCAATCACACACGCTTCGAGCACCGCAGGATGACGATACAACACCGTCTCTAATTCGGCAGGCCACACCTTAAAGCCCGAGGCGTTAATCATGCGCTTGAGACGATCGGTCATGAAGTAATAGCCCTCTTCATCGACATAACCAATATCACCGGTGCGGTACCAAGTCTCACCATCGACTTGCGCAAACGCGGCGGCAGTCTCTTCAGCGCGGTTCCAATAGCCTTTAAACAACTGCGGGCCACGCACCAAAATTTCACCAGATTCACCGACCGGTAAGGTACGCAGTGTATCGGGATCAATCACGCAGGCGTGCGTGTCAAAAAAGGGCACGCCCAAACATTGGCGCTTCGGTCGATACACCGGATTATTGTGTGTTGTGGCTGCTGCTTCAGTCATGCCGTAGGCTTCAATAAACGGCAGCCCCAATCGATCGTGTAATTGTTGCCACACCTCATCGGGCATCGCTGCACCACCGGCGGTGAGACGACGCAGACTCGACAAATCAAAGTCCTCGAGTTGCGGTTCAGCCAACAAATCAATAATGGCGGTAGGCGCCACACTGGCATGCACCACGCGGTAATGCGCAATCAAGCTGGCGGCTAAGCGACGCTCCCATCGCGGCATCACCACCAACGTCGCGCCAGCAAACACCGGCACATTGACGCTGTGTGCTAATCCCGCGACGTGATACATCGGTGCCACACCCAAACACGGATCGCCCGCAGCCAAGCCATGCCACAGCGCCAGACCAGCGATGTTATGCATGAAGGTGCGATGCGTATGCATGCAACCTTTCGGTAACCCCGTCGATCCCGACGTGTAGGGCAACAAACACAGATCATCAGGACTTGCACAAGCAGCGTTGGGCGTGAAGCGCTGATCGATCAGCGTGCGCCATGCAATCGTGCCACTTATTTTTTTTGCTGGTTCACGCAACCAATTAGGAATCACAAATGGTGATTCTGCAGGTAAGTAATCGCCATAGGTCGCCACAACCACGGCCAACAAATCGCAACCCTTAGCTGCAGCTTGAAGTGGCGCAACTAAATCTTGTGCGCAGACCGCCGCACGTGCGCCGCTATCACGCAACACATGGTGCAGCTCTGCACTGCGATTCATTGGATTGACGGGGACCACCACCGCATCCGCGCGTAATGCGCCAAAGTACGCCACCAGCCATTGCACGCTGTTTTGTAAATACAACACCACGCGATCACCGCATCGAATCCCCAACTGTTGCAAGCCACCGGCGAACGCTTGCACTTCGCTTGCAAATTCTCGATAGCTGAGTGTGCGGCCTAAAAAATGGATCGCTGGCACATCGGCATAACGGGCTGCCGCTTGCGTCAGGTTATAGGCAAGTGTGGTGCTCGGTGCGTTGAGCGTGCGACGAAATTGCGCCGGCCAATAGCTCAAGCATTACTCCAAACGAATACCGGCCGTGCGAATCACGCGCGCCCAACGCGGAATTTCTGCGCGTATCGTTTCCATAAAAAATTGCGGCGTTGATGGCGCAGACTCGAGTCCTGCGCTGATCATGCGCTCACGACCTTCTTGGCTCTCAAGGATCGCCACTAAATCGGTATTGAGCCGCGCCACAATCTCTGGCGGCGTGCCTGCAGGTGCAAGAATGCCGAACCAACTTTTGACTTCAAATCCCGGTACGCCCGCTTCGGCCATGGTTGGAATTTCAGGCGCAACTGGTGAACGCTGCGCACTGGTCACACCCAGTGCACGAATCCGTCCGGCGCGAATGTGCGTTCGACCCGCCGCTAGATCAAGCACCGCCAATGGAATTTGTCCACCCATTAAATCTACGGCTGCAGGATTACTGCCTTTGTAGGGAACATGCACAATATCGATCCCGGTCATTTGCTTGAGCACCTCACCCGACAAATGCATTGCTGTACCAGTGCCCGCAGTACCAAATGACAACTTACCTGGTTGCGTTTTTGCCCACACTAAAAAGTCACGTAAGTTTTGCGGCGGTAAGCTTGGATGAATGGTTAATGCGATGGGGTTAGTGACCATCATCGAAATCGGCGCAAAATCTTTGAGTGGGTCGTAAGGCAAACGCGGTAATAAAGTCACATTCACGGTGAGCGCGCCTGACGTACCAAAGCCAATGGTGTAACCATCGGGCGCTGATTTAGCAATCGTTTCAGCGCCCACCACACCACCTGCCCCAGCACGGTTATCAAACACAATCGGCTGACCCAATCGCTCCGACCAGCGCGGGGCGATGGCACGAATCGCCACGTCCGTGCTACCACCAGGAGGAAATCCCACAATAAAACGAATCGGACGGTTTGGGTACACCGACTGCGCACTGACCGACACAGTCCAAGCCAGCAACAGGATGAGGCCGAGACCACGCATGCGTCGAGACATTGACAACCTCCGAATGACAAAACAAAAAAACCAAGAATCAACCACAACACAACACAACGAAACACGCATTCAATCGCTCAACACCATCCGGTGTAACAAGCCGCCTTCGAACAATTGCACGACGCAATCAACAAACACGTACACACTGTGAACTGCGCTTGCTCAAATCGACAACTCATTCTATCGTCGGGGACTCTTGTGCTGTGAGGCGTTTCACGGCACGCCAACATCGCGTGCAGCGCAACATTGCCGTACGACTTATTTTGAGGAGATTCAATCCATGCTAAAAATTTATGGCCAAGCGCGTTCACGTGCGTTTCGTGTGATTTGGTTGGCGAAAGAAGCCAATATTGCCTACGAGCATGTGCCAGTCACGATCATGGGGGATCAACCAGAGTGTAAAGCGCCTTGGTATGTGGCGATGAATCCGAACGCACGCGTCCCCACCATCGATGATGATGGATTTGTCATGTGGGAAACCGCTGCCATTAACTTGTACTTGGCAGAAAAATATCGCGCATCGATTTATCCCACCACACCCCAAGGCAAAGGGCGCATGCTGCAATGGGCGTTGTATGTCAGCAATGACATCGAGCCACCGATGATTACGATGTACCAACACCGCGTGTTATTTGCACCGGAAAAACGTAACGCTGCACTCGCTGATACGTCAGAGGCACAGTTACTGTTACGTTTACAAACGCTCGAAGCGCAGCTGGAAAAAACGCCCTACTTCGGTGGCGCACAATGGGACATGGCTGACTTTATGGTAGCCAGCGTGCTGTACACGCTGACCGCCATTCAGTATGACTTAAGCAAGTTTCCTAAACTGAAAGCGTGGCTCTACGCCAGCATCGAACGTCCGGCCGCCCGCGAAGCGCGCAAACTACGCGAGTAAAAAACTTACGGTCGAACCAGCTTGCTCGCCGGCGGTCCACCTAACCCGGCGGCAGCTGCACTTCCAGGTAACACGATCGAAGAAGCGGCTTGACGACGCATTTCTTGTAACTCGCGCACCGTGCGTTCAACCGCTTGTTTGGCGAGCTCGCCAAACTGGCTCGCAGCATCACCAGGGTTAGAGGCATCAATTTCAAACGCAATCGGTAACGCACCTGCAGGCGTCATGACTTGGGTCTCGCCCAAATACAACACCTTGCGCGACGCATCGACTTGCCCTGTCGCGTCAATCGGCGTGAGACGACGCAACGTACCAATTCGACGATCGGTAAACACCTCTTCGTGATAAAGCGCTGTTGCATCCATGGCAAAGTCTGCCGCGGTGGGTTCGGTGCGAGTATTCATGGTGAGTGCGTGTGGTCTGAAAAAAGAGAGCGTTTATTTTAGCGCGAGGTGCAACCCACTGCGCAAGCCACCATCACGACAGATACCGACGTATCGATCGCTAACGTAATGCGTGTGGCAGCGGGATCCCTCGTGAACGCAGCGCGCTTGGGTCCTGACCGGCATGTTTTGCGGCAACCCACGCCACGTGCTCTAACAAATCGCGTTGCGCACGGCTGCCACCCAAGCGCTCGTGGCTCGCCAACATCGGTGAAATTTGTCTCAAGGTTTCTGCATCGTCGCCCTGCGCAAAAGCCATCCATGCACGATTTAAGGCGGGTAAAAGATCCGCTGCAGGTGCACGCGCACTGTCTACGCGCGCTGATGCCGCTGCCGCTTGGCCCGACATCGTCAGCGCCAACAGCACATGCATCTCTGCAAATGTCACTGTTGGCTGCGGAAAGACCGCTCGGGCATAGCTCGCTAAGCGTTGCCAACGCTGCGTGTCCCGCGGCAGACCACTCAACTCTGCGCGTAATAAAAACGATGCCGTGTCGGTTAAGACATTTAACGGCGGTCCCCAAGCAACATCGGGCTGTACCTGTGCATCGATCACACGCCAAGCGGTGCTGTAATCACCTTTCTCTAAGGCACACAACGCCAAATGCCAAGATAAGTGACAATGCATGAGTCCCGCGCGATCGTAGTCTTGCAACCACCGCGTCAACCAAGTGAAGGCATGCGTGCGTTCACCGTCTTCATAGGCCACATGCATGTAAATATGCGCCGCGTTGGCATTATCAGAACGCAGTAGCAGCGAACGCTCAATGGCATGTTGCGCCAATCCAAGCTGACCAATCTCACATTGCGCAAATGCGCGGACTGCTAAAAACCACCAGTCATCGCTACAGGCTGATTCGTATTGTTGAAGAAAAGCATCTAACGCTTGCTCGCGCCCCGACAATCCAGAAAAACCAAACAAGCCAAAGACCCCAACACACGGCGCCATCACCATCCGGTCGCGTGGAAATTTTGCTAAGTGTTCTCGGATCGCCGTCAATGCACGCTCTGCATCACCTTGCAACACCAGCGATAGTGCTTGTATATGGCCACGTTCGCGCGCACTCGTTTGATCCATCAACGCCAGTGCTTGCGCCATCGCAGCACGCGCTTGTTGCGGCCTGGCGTGTAGCTGATGCGCGCGGGCCAAAGCGGCATGGGCCAACGCAAACTGTGGGTCTGCATGCAGCGCATTTTGCAACGCAGTCTCGATACCGGGCTGCGCGCACAGTAATCGTGTGACGCCCTCGACATAAGCGTCTACCGCCGCTGTCGAGGACGTGCTTAGCGTGAGTGCGCAATCATCTTGCAAACTCAACCGCCCACCGCGCCTTGCGTGTTGACGTACAACGAATAAATTGACGTACTCGCCGCCATGAATAAGCGATTACGTTCAACGCCACCAAAGCACAGATTTGCGCAACGCTCGGGTAAATGAATGCGGCCAATCAGCTTTCCTTCCGGATTAAAGATCGCCACACCATCTAACCCTTCACGACCCATGCCCCAGCCCACCCACAAATTGCCATCCACATCACAACGCATGCCATCGGGCGTGCCATCGGGTTCAGCCGTAATGAGTTTGCGTTTGTTCGCTAGACGTGTGCCGTTATCCACGACATCGTAGGCATGAATCACGCGCGGGGTGACTGCAGCCTCAATCACATATAGACGCAATTCATCGGGTGAAAAACATAAGCCATTGGGTCGATTAATGTCGCCAGCCATGACGCTTAACTTGCCCGTCTTTGGATCAACGCGATACACGTTGGTGGGCAGTTCAGGCTTGGCTGGATGCCCTTCATATAATCCCAAGATGCCAAACGGTGGATCGGTAAACCAAATCGAACCGTCGGATTTCACCACCACATCGTTGGGCGAATTTAAGCGCTTGCCTTCAAATTTATCGGCAATCACTGTGATGCTTCCGTCGTATTCGGTACGCGTGACTCGACGTGTATCGTGCTCGCAAGTAATCAAGCGACCCTGTCGATCGCGCGTGTTGCCATTGGCATTGTTCGATGGCTTGCGATATATGCTCACCGCACCGGTTTCTTCTTCCCACTTTAAGATGCGGTTGTTAGGAATGTCGCTCCACAGCAAATAACGGCCATCACCAAACCACACTGGGCCTTCATTCCAACGCGTTCCGGTGGCGATGCGTTCGACTTTGGCTAAGGCTAAACGATAACGCGCAAAACTTGGATCGATGATCTGAACAGCCGGATCTGGATAGCGCGTACTTGGGGTCCACGGATTGATCGTGCTACCCGCAATGCCGTGCATCCCCGCGTGGCCTTGCGCCAACACGGATGTTGTACTCAGTGCACCACCTGCAACCGCCGCGCTTGCGGCAAGAAAAGTTCGACGCTTCATAAAACACTCCTCGGGTGATTAAAGTGACTGCCACGTTTGATGCAGTGATTGACCCAGCCGATCCTCACGCGTGCGCGATTGGGTAAAAACGATCTTACGCCACGATCGGCACGCCGTCGCGCTGTCGGTCATACACCAGCGCACCACCCAGTACGGTGTAATCCACCGCAATCTGCGCTAAGCGTGGTAGCGCACATTGCAACGGGTCTTCTGCCAGCACCACACAATCACCATCAAACCCAGGAAGTAACGGACCACGCCGCTGTTCATCCCACGTCAGTGCATGTCCGGTGATCGTACAAAGACGTAACGCCTCGGTACGCGACAAATGGCTCTCACCTAAGGCGCACTGCGCTTCGCTATCCCAGCGCGCCAATGCCGACCACATCGCATGCAACATCGAATGCGGCACACCATCGGTGGATAACGCCACCGGCACACCGGCATCCAGTAACGCGCGTATCGGTGTGCCCTTGGCACCCAAAGCACGCAAATGAAATCGATCACCCGCCATCGACATAAATCCGGGGGTCACGGTCGCGATCAAACCCAGCGCTTTGATGCGTTTGATCTGAGCCTCACTGGCCGCAGTGACATGCACCGCAACCCAACGTAAGTGATGAATCGGGACTTGCGCATGAATGGCTTCAAAGGCAGCCAAGACGCGTTCAAGTTCGTAACACACCAACACGCTGACTTGGAGTTGTAAACGCGCGGCGGCCACCCCCAATGCAATCAATCGATCTTGTGCCAACGCTTGATAAAAATGTCCCGCCCAATGCTCATACGGATACCCGCGCGCCAAAATGCGCGCCACGTTCGGATCGGCCACATCCAAACACACGCCCATTTCGCGAAAATGTTTTGCTCCACGACCGCGGCCCCGCAAGCGCGGTGCCCAATGCTGCAATTGAGCGATCACGCGTGCATCACTCGATGATGCCGTAGGCAAACTGAGTGCCGCATGCACGCGTACCGGTAAATCACTCGCCTGATCCAATTGGCGATACGCATCCAACAACGCAGGCGTGAGTCCATGTCCCTCAAACACGCTAGTCACACCGGCAGCAGCGGTGATTTGTGCGGCGGTATGCACGCCAGCGTAGCGATCTTCAAACGTAAACCGTGGCACACAATCAAACAGCACATACTCTAAGGTTGGCGCACGATTGCGTTCAAGAAATAAACCCGTGGGTTCATGATTGGCATCGCGCACGATGTCAATTTGATACGGTGCATCGGTATGTCGATCGATCCGCGCCAAACGCAACGCTGCGGAGTTGGCTACAGCGGGCAACGGCAATCGTGTCCACCAGCCCCAGGGCGATCGAATCAACACCGGATGATCGGGTGCCACGGCGTCTAAATCATGGCGATTGGGAAATCGGCCCTCCGCCACTTGCGAGGGATCAGACCAATACTGATCGGGCGGTGCACCCATGGGCAAGGTCACGATCCATTCGCCGGGTGGTGTGCGCGCCGCAGCGTCGCGAATCACCGCGCAGATCTGCGCCACCGATGTGCAATGCGCAATCGATACACCACCATGCGCGCGCAACCCCATGCGATCCATGTGTGGATGCGCATCAAAAAAACCCGGCACGACCGTACGACCAGCCAAATCGATGCATTGCGTGCGTGGCCCACGTAAGGCCAGCACTTCGGTATCGGTGCCAATGGCCAACACTTGACCGGCACGCATCGCGATCGCACGCACCGTGCGTGTTGTGGCATCGAGTACGTGCACGCTCCCACCGTGCAAAATCAGTGTCGGCTCAGCCGTCTGCGTCTGTTGTGCGCTTTGTCGCATCGACACGTCGATCACTCCTTTGCCATCAAAATTTGCCTCATAAGGCATCTGCCTTTAGGATGCCCGATCTCTTACGCTAGCTCGTTGCTGTTTCGCATCGTTAGCCAAAGAAACACCCCCAGACCCACACCAGCGTTGCTGGAATGCATTTGCAATTGGAGACTGCCATGACTGCCTCACATCCACGTTACAAGATCTTAATTCTCGGCGCATCGTACGGTTCGTTGCTCGCCACCAAAATGGCCATGGCTGGTCACCACACCTGCATGGTGTGTTTGCCTGAAGAGGCCGCGCTGGTCAATCAAGAAGGCATCCGCGTACGCATTCCCGTGAAAGGTCGCGCTGATCTAGTGGAAGTTGATTCACGCAAGCTTCCCGGCAAAATCACCGCTTGCGTTCCCACCGAGGCCAAGCCTGCCGACTACGATTTAATCGCGCTGGCCATGCAAGAGCCACAATACCGCTCACCTGGTGTGCGTGAATTACTCGATGCCGTAGCTCGCTCAGGTAAGCCCTGCATGTCCATCATGAACATGCCACCGCTGCCTTATTTAGCGCGCATACCCGGCTTAGATACCACCCAGCTCGAACCGTGTTTTGCTGAGGCCGGTGTCTGGAAAAACTTTAACCCTGCGTTGATGACCTTGTGCAGCCCCGACCCACAGGCCTTCCGCCCACCGGAAGAAAAAACCAACGTGCTGCAAGTGAGCTTACCCACCAACTTTAAAGTCGCGCGTTTTGATAACGATGCGCACACCAAGATTTTGCGTGATCTGCAAGCAGACATCGAAGCGGCGCGCTTTGACGCAGGCGACGGCCTCATCGAGCTGCCGGTGAAATTAAAAGTCCACGACTCCGTGTTTGTGCCCTTGGCTAAGTGGAGCATGCTACTCACCGGAAACTATCGTTGCATTCAAGCCGATGCCATGCGTCCAATTAAAGAAGCCGTGCATAGCGATGTCGCAGCCTCGCGCGCGGTGTATGACTGGGTGAAGGCGTTATGCGTGAGCTTAGGCGCTGCTGAAGCCGACATGGTGCCTTTTGAAAAATACGCAGCCGCAGCGCAAGGCTTGGCCAAACCTTCATCGGCGGCACGCGCATTAGCGGCGGGGGCAAAGAATATCGAGCGCGTGGATTTATTGGTCAAGCGAATTGCCGCACAAAAAGGCTTGAACAATGCCACGGTTGACCAAACCGTCACACTGGTTGAAGGCTGGCTAGAACGCAACCGTAAAACCTAAGAGCGTAGCGTTCGTGTAGAAAAAAAAGGGGCCCAAAGAGGGCCCCTTTTAACGCCGGCTGTTCACCTGCGAGGAGAGAAAAAAACGTCGACCACGCGCTGAATTACTGCGCCAGATGAATATGCTTAATTGCTGCAGGCGAAGGCTGTAGAAAACCAATCACCGAAATAATGGCATCGGCAATCGCCTCACCGGTGGCGACATAACCCAGCGCCTGATGGCGTTCGGTTTCGCTGATTGGCAGCGCAGCTACGCGTTGCTCTAAGGTCGGGAAGCTCGGGGTAAGGGTCTGCATGATGGACCTCCAAGGGTTAAATTACTTGACTAGAAAATCTAGTCGCTGAATCTATGACTGGATTCTCCACCCTAAGTTGCATCGCAACAACTGACCTTTTGTCTCTTTATAGTTTAGAATAACTAAACTATCTGCCCGCCCTCGCCAACCGTGCCATGCCCGATCGACTCCCGCCACTCAACGCCTTGCGTGCTTTTGAAGCTGTTGCTCGTCACCTCAGCGTGAAGCGAGCCGCTGCCGAGTTATTCGTCACGCCAGCAGCGATCAGTCACCAAATCAAACTACTCGAAGCGCTGGCCGGACGCGCCTTGCTCGTGCGCAAAGTCCGGGGCATTGAACTCACCGACGCAGCGCGCGCAGCACTCCCGCACCTGGCGGCTGGGTTTGAACAACTGGGCAGCGCGGTACGCGAATTACGTGAAAGCCGTCTCGACACCACACTCACGGTCAGCGTCGCGCCTTCGTTTGCCACCTGCTGGCTGATGCCACGCCTACATCACTTCCTCACCGCTGCACCAGAAATCGATGTGCGCATCACTGCACGCACCCGCCAATCCACCGCAGTGGGCGCCCAATCGCGACGCGAAGCAGAAGCCTGGCTCACCGACGCAGACGTTGCGGTAATGCTCTCCGATGGCACATTTCCTGGGTTTCATGTTGAGCGCTTGGTGGCGCTGACGGTGACCCCTTTGGCCAGCCCCAAGTTGGTTGGACGTCAACGACTCACGCCGGCAGACCTTCGTCAATTCACCCTCCTGCACGACGATATGGGGCGCCTGTATAACGGTGAAGATTTTTGGGCGCTGTGGTTAGACGCCGCACGCGCAAAAAAACTCAAGTTGCGCCATGGCGCACAACTCTCGCACACGGTGCTGGCGCTCGAAGCCGCCGCAGAGGGCGTTGGGGTCGTGGCCACGCTACCGGAGCTCGCGCAACCACAATTAGAAGCAAAACGACTGGTCGCGCCATTTGATCTACGGCTGGCGCTGCCCTATGGTTATTATCTGGTCTGCACAGAAGAAGCGTTACAACGCAAACCCGTTCGCACCTTTGTGGATTGGCTGCGCAGTCAAGCCAACACCGCAGCGAACCAACCTGTCTAAGATTGCTGCAGCGCTTAACGTTCGCCAAAATACCCCAGTGTTCTTCCCCCTTCGCTTTAAAGGAATGTTTTATGTCTAAAGTCTGCACGAGCGCGGCTGCCGCGCTTGATGGTGTGCTCAACAACGACATCACCATCGCCGCCGGCGGGTTTGGCCTCTGCGGTATTCCAGAAAATTTAATTCAAGCCTTGGTCGATAGCGGCGTAAAAGGCCTGACGATCATCGGCAACAACGCCGGGGTGGATGACTTTGGGATGGGCTTGTTACTGAAAACACGCCAGGTCAAAAAAGTGATCGCCTCTTACGTTGGCGAAAACAAAGAATTCGAACGTCAGGTCCTAGCCGGTGAACTGGCACTCGAGCTGACACCACAAGGTACCTTGGCCGAAAAATTACGCGCAGGTGGCGCAGGGATTCCCGGGTTTTATACGCGGACTGCATTTGGCACCGCATTGGCCGAAGGTAAACCCACACGACAGTTCGATGGTAAAGAATACGTGCTCGAAGCAGCGCTGCGCGCAGATCTATCGATCGTCAAAGCATGGAAGGGCGATACCGCAGGCAATCTGGTGTACCGAAAAACCGCGCGCAACTTTAATCCGATGATTGCAACGTGCGGCAAATTCACCATTGCCGAAGTTGAAGAATTGGTCGAGGTAGGTGAACTTGATCCAGAAGATATTCATACCCCGGGTATCTATGTCGATCGGATTATTCAAGGACCGAAATACGAAAAGCGCATCGAGTTTCGTACGGTGCAAGGCACGGCAAACACCAAAAAAGAATCCCCCACGCGCGCGCAAATGGCCAAACGCGCTGCACTTGAATTACGCAATGGTTATTACGTCAACCTCGGCATCGGTATCCCGACGCTGGTCGCCAACTACATCCCGGACGATGTACAAGTCACACTGCAATCAGAAAACGGATTGTTGGGTATTGGCCCTTTCCCACATGACAACGACGTCGATGCAGATTTAATCAACGCTGGAAAACAAACCATCACCACCCTCCCGGGATCGAGTTTTTTTTCTGGCGCAGATTCGTTCGCCATGATTCGCGGTGGCCATATCGATATCTCAATTTTGGGTGGACTTGAAGTGGCGGAAAATGGCGATCTGGCCAACTGGATGGTGCCCGGCACGATGGTCAAAGGACCGGGCGGCGCCATGGATTTAGTGGCAGGTGTGCGTCGTGTGATTGTGCTAATGGAACACACCGCAAAAGATGGCAGCCCCAAAATTTTAAAGCGCTGTCACCTCCCCATTACGGGTCAAGGGGTGGTCGATCGCGTGATTACCGATTTATGTGTCTTTGATATTGCTGAGGGCGGTGGCTTTGTACTGAAAGAGTTGCATCCGGGTGTGACTCTTGAAGAGGTTCAAGCCAAAACCGGTGCGCCTTTTACAGTCGCGTTAGAGCACCCCACACCGAGCCACTGACACGCAGAGCAAAACAACACGCACGTAGACCAGGCCACGCGCAAACGGTTAGTGGCCTTACGACTGCGCTGCGCGACGTACCACAGCGGCAATTTTTTCAGCGCAGGCACGGATCTCTGTTTCGTCCGCGCCCTCGACCATCACACGCAACAATGGCTCGGTGCCAGACGCGCGTAAGAGCACACGACCTCTCGCACCCAAACTGCGTTCCACTTCGCTTTGCACTTGCGTAATCGCAGAAAATTTCGTGTGATCAAAGCCAGAAGTGACGGGCACATTGATCAACACTTGTGGGTAGAGCACTAAATCTGCAGTCAACGCGGCAAGCGTCGTCGCGCCTTCACGCATCGCCACCAGCACCTGTAATGCGGACACCAATCCATCGCCGGTCGTGTGTTTGTCTAAACACAGTAAGTGGCCAGAATTTTCACCCCCAAACAACCAACCACGTGCGCGCAACCGTTCTAACACGTAGCGATCGCCGACACGTGCGCGTTCAAACGGAATATCTAACCGCGCAAAGGCTTGCTCTAACGCGAGATTACTCATCAAGGTGCCTACAACACCGGCCACCGGCCCTTGCGTTAATCGATGACGCACCAACGCGTAGAGCAGCGCATCACCGTCAAATACCCTGCCCGTCGCATCACTCATCAACACACGGTCGGCGTCGCCATCGAGTGCAATCCCAAGATCAGCGTGGTGTTCATGCACCGCAGACACCAAAGCCTGTGGATGCGTTGCACCGCATTCACGATTGATGTTGTAGCCATCGGGTTGCACCCCAATGGCATGCACCTCGGCGCCAAGTTCGTGCAATACATGCGGCGCGATGTGATATGCCGCACCATGCGCGCAATCGATCACGATCTTGAGTCCATGTAGATCGAGTGACGCAGGAATCGTTGACTTACAAAATTCGATGTAGCGACCCGCTGCATCATTAATCCGTCGTGCTCGTCCGAGCGATTGCGCACTCTCGCAGCCCATCGGTTGTTCGAGCAATCGCTCGACATCGAGTTCAAACGTATCGGGGAGCTTGCTGCCATCGGCAGAAAAAAACTTAATGCCATTATCTGGATACGGATTGTGTGAGGCACTAATCACCACACCTGCAGCAACACGCAATGCGCGTGTGAGATAAGCCACCGCAGGCGTGGGTAATGGACCACACAACAACACATTCACGCCTGCTGCGGAAAAACCCGCCTCGAGGGCT
>CAWUMP010000020.1:0-17140 GCA_963923385.1 uncultured bacterium
GGAGATGTGTATAAGAGACAGTGCATAGGCTCAACAAAATAACAGCGATAAAAAAAAGTACTGCAGTCTGCCGTCTCAATGCACCTGTGGCAAGTGTATTTCTCGTCTCGAAACAACCCGACGAACGCGCTTACCAATCACGCCATGCAGATAACAGTGGAAAATATAAGCCTTTACGCGCACCACCCAGTGCAGTTGCGTAACGTTCAAGTTGTGCGCGATAACGCTGTTTCTCGCGATCTAAAAATGCCTCTTGGTCCTCGCCCTCGTGTCGACTCGATTTGTAATCCACAACCCAGCGCGTACCATCCGCATCAACAAAACACCGATCAAGAATAAGCGTGCGCACACGCGTAGCATCGACATAGCGTAGACGCAATTCATTCGACGCTTCTTGGTGGGGGCCCAATAGCCAGCGACCGCGCGGATCTTGAACGGCAAAGCTCAATGCTTGGGTCACGCGCTCACAGGCCGCATCTAGCATCGGCGCGCTCACCCCTTGCACCACTAACGCCGCGCGAATCGAACTAGATAACGACACAATTCGATCGACATTCCAACCCTGCAAACTGTCTTCCGCAATACGCTGTAACCAACGATGCACCACCGTACCCACTTGTCGCGCAGTTTCACCCGCCCAGGAAAACTCAATCACATCATCTTCGACTGCGTCTTGAGTGACTTGGCCTTGCCAAGCAAAGCCACGGGGTGCCTCTGGCAAAGACCAATCGAACGATAAACGCACGAGCCCCGGCGTAGACGTCAGCGCATCGACCGCTTTGGATGCAGCTGGCGATGCGATCGTGGGCGCTGTCGGTGACAGGCCCTCTTGCAGAGCGTCGTTCGATTGCGTCAAAGCACGCACTACCTGTGGCGAAATACTGGGCCATAAGTAATGCAATAAGGTGTGCCGGGCTGGCGCCGCAATTTGCTGCGATTGCCCGAGCGCACCCCGCACAGAGACGTCGCCTAACAAATGGAGTCGCTGCTTGGCACGTGTTGCGGCCACATACAGTAAGCGTACTGTTTCAAAGGCCTCGCGCTCGGCCTCCAGCGTCTGTAACCAGCGATAAGTCGGGTCGTGGCCTGCACCCGTTTCTTCAATTGGCGCTAACAACAACTCTACGCCCTGCCCCACAGCGCGAGGGCGTTCCATCCAGCGCAATAACACCGCAGAGTCGTTACGCGTACCTCGACCAAGACCAGGCACGATCACGTGATCAAACTGTAAGCCCTTGGCCTTGTGAATCGTCATCACTTGCAAACGATCATCGGCTTGGACATCCGGTTGCGCAAACAAACGCGCTAAGCCCGCAATCAGCGCTTGTCGATCCACCAACATTCCCGCCTGAGCGTGACGTTCTAAGTGGTCAAAAAATACATCGGCATCCACCAAATCGGTTTGACGTGACACACACGCAGGGCCACCCAAGGCTAACCAAGCAGACTCGACGCACTGCCGCAGTGGGATACGCCCACAAGCCTGTAACGGTGCTGTGAGCACCGTTACCAATCGCAACACACGCGCCCGTTCGTCGTCAGGCAATTGCGCAAGTACCGCTTGATCTTGCATGCGCTGCCAGAAGGTATGTTGTGCGCCGGTTGCATCGCGCCCAGCCAGCAAGGTGAGCGTCGATAAACGCAATCCACACCATGGTGCGCGCAACACGGCAAGCCATGCGATACGGTCTGCACGATGTGTCAATGCACACGTCAGCGACAACAAATCTTGTACGACTTGGCGTGATTCGAGTGGCTCGATATCAATCGCGCGAAAACGTAAATGCGCCGCTTGCAGCGCTGGAACAATCTCACGCAATGCGCCGCGATGACGCACCAAGATCGCGACGGTACCTTGCGGATCCTCTTGCTGCGCGTGCTGTACCAGCGAAACCACGCGTGCAGCCTCGCCATGCACGTCCTGATTAAAAAATGCATGCACACGTACTGCCTCACCTGCCAAAGCCGGATGCACAGCTTGCGAAGGCGCATAAGGCACCGCACCGCGTGCTGCATCCGCCTGCGCAGGCATCGCTTGAGCAAACACCTGATTCACCCAGTCGACAATCCCCGCCTGTGAACGAAAATTCGCATGTAGCTGCAAAAACGCGAGCTGCACCGAGCCAATACCCTGCGCCCGTGTCTGCAAAAATTTTCCGACCTCAGCTTCACGAAAACGATAGATCGATTGCATCGGATCGCCAACCACAAACAGCGTGCGTCCATCGCCCTGCGGTCCAGACTGCCAGCCCGCCGTGAGACGTTCAATTAAGGTGTATTGCGAGATCGAGGTGTCTTGAAATTCATCGACCAGTAAATGAGAAATACGATGATCAAGCGCCAAGGCCAAGTCAGTTGGCGCATCCTCGGTACCCAAGGCCTGTAACGCACGTAACGACACTTCAGTAAAATCTAACGCACCCTGCGCACGAAACACTAACTGTAATTGCGCGACGGCCATGCGCGACAAATACAAAATCGCCTCTAGCACTTGCCACTGCCCAGGACGATACGACGCTGCAGGCAAGGCATACAGGGCGCACAAAGCTTCGTAGACGCCAGGGGTCTGCTGCGCTTCGCCAGACCAAGCGAGATAGCGTGCTTTCCATTGCTGTGCAGAGGCTCTTTCTTGTGTGTTCGTGCCCGCAGGAAACCCTTGCTTGACTGTCGCCGCAGTGCGCCAGGTCTTGGCTTTGGTCAGAAAAAAATCAGCGATCAAACGCCAATCATCCAGTGTGTCGGCAAACGCATCACGTTGCAGATGGCTAAACGCGTAATTCGCCAGCGCCCGCAACTCAGATTGCGCCGGGGCCACGCGATGCAATCGATCCAGTGCAACTTGGCGTGCGCGTTGTAACGCTGCCTCAAGGGTATCGCGCGCTGCATCAGCGGCCAGGCGCAACCAGTGATCACGCCGAGACAACATCTCGGCAAGTAAGGTTTCAATCCGCGCGGTGTCGTTATCCAAATGCACAAGCAGGGTCTGTAAATGCGTCTGCGCTGGCCCAGACACCTCAAGCAACGCCACCGTATCGCGCACGGCCTCGAGATATAAAGGCCATGCATCCTCAAGTGTTTGCGCCGCGCCACCTAAACATGAGAGCACGGGCATCTGTCGTGTGATGCTTGCACACAGCGCATCAATCGTCAGAATACGCAGACGCTGTGGATTGTCGGTTAATGCACGCGCTTGCGCGTCTTGGCGTTGTGACAACGCGTTGAGCACCCGTTGACGCATTTCCGCTGCCGCTTTACGCGTAAACGTAATTGCCACAATTTCTTCTGGGTTCGGTACCACTGCAAGCAAAGCTAAATAGCGCTGAATCAATAACTCGGTTTTGCCCGAGCCAGCCGGCGCTTGCACAATAAACGATTGCGTGATGTCGAGGGCACGCAAGCGCGCTGCTTGATCTGGCGGTTGCACGCGCGCGTTCATTCGTTCTCCGTCAGCGTCGCGTTGGAATCGTCGGCCACTTCTTTTAGCGCTTGCAGATCAACGCGACACACCGCCTTAAAGTCACACCACTGACACGCACCCGGCATCGGATCAACACTGGCTTCACCACGTGCAACGTCTTGCGCTAATCGCTCTAAATCGACACGCCAAACTTCTCGCTGCTCGGCCCAGCTTTGCGCAGCGTTGGTTAATCGTGCATCGGGCAACACCAACGCGCCTGCATCCATCACGCCGGTGTGTTGCGCGACACCGATCCATCGCTGCCCGCTCGCGTTGAGCTGCGCGTACGTAATCGCTTGAGCATCGGGTTCGGTGGTGAGTAAATACAAGGGCAGCTGCGGCTCTTTTGGACGAGCACCAAACCACGCGCTTCGCTCTGGATTGCCCGTTTTGTAATCAATCACTACGCGAGATCCTTGCGCGGTTTGATCCACACGATCGAGCCGTACTTCAAGTTGTAATGGTCCACACTGCACGGTGCGCGTCGCTTCGGTATCAGTAACCTCAAATGGGCTGCGCGACAATTCAACTTCTTGGATCCATTGATTGGCCAGTCGGACCAACCGGGCATGCTCAATGGCGGCAAAGTTTTCGGGTAAGGCCCATGGGCGTTGCGTCACGATACGTTGTAACGCCTGCGTGGCTGCTTCTTGTAATCGCGCCTGACGCTGCTCATCACTCAGCTGATGTAGCGCCGCAGAGGTACGCACATGCCGCCAAAAATACGCCAACACCGCATGCACCAGCGTACCGCGCTCGAGCGCATCCAGCCCAGCATGCGGTTCAAGCAACCCTCGCGCTTGTAAGCGATAGCGCACATATGCACGAAATGGACACGCTGCTTGATCTTGAATCGCGCCACTGCCACCCGGTGTAGGACACAGACCTGACTGTGGATGCACGGGTAATGGCACACCCATCGTGTCGTGCACAGACTCTGTTTGGCGTGACGAAAAAATTTGCTTGATCCAATCGATGTCATCGTCGATGGGCAATGCCACCAGCGGTAGATGGGCAATCAAAGGACTGACCAACAAATCCTGATCGGCGTCACGTTGTGGATGTGAAAACACCACTTCAGTTGCAGCACCACACCAGCCAGCGGTGATGCGTCGATCTAACGCGAGCGATGCTTCCGCGGAGCCTTCAGGAATACCCGCAGCGCGCTGTGCTGCCATGGGTAACAACGGATTAGGACGGGCACTCAAGGGCCAAGCCTCCGCGTGCATCCCCATCACCCACAGATGATCAAATCCAACACTGGCCGATTCGAGCACGCCTAAAATTTGTATCGGCTCATCCTGCGCTTGCGGTTGAAACAACGTATCGCGCGCGAAGCGATGTATGTGTGCAAGTGCCGCTCCCAAACTGTGTGCCCGCGTGACCCCATCCAAACCACCCACTTCTGCGAGTAACGCCTGCCATTTTTGCCAAGCTTGAAACTGCGCTGAACTTAATGCCTCCTCACCCGGAAAACCCAATGAGGTCAGTACCTCATTAAACACTTGCACCCACGCACTCGGTAGTTGCGTGCCTTTTAAACGCACACGCCGGAATCGTGCATAGGCCACAATCAATCGTTGCAACCACGGGGCCGCTGGCAGATCAGCGCGCTGCAGTAAAGTGGCTAACTCATCGAGTGACAACTGCGGTTCAGCATGTCGACGCAAAGACCAATCGAGTTGCGCACGCGCATCCGCTTCTGAACGCGCACCAGCAATAAACGGCGAACGCAGTAGCGCGCTCACCTGCTCAAAAGACAATCGCTCACCGGCCAACGATAAAAAACCAAGTGCAGCATGAATCAGCGGTTGCTCGGTGAGCGGTGTTCCGAGCGAAATATTAAAAGGTAATGTCGGCGCAGCATGCGCTTGCGTGAGCGCTGCCGGCTCTAATACACGCATGAAATGTCGATACACCGCTGCGCGCTGCGTTTGTAACGCCGGAACCACGATCCCAATACGTGGAAGCCGTCCAGCCGCAAGGCCCTCGGCTAATCGCGCACGCGCCCAATGGGCGGCACGCTGGAGTTCGTCGTTGGGATCTACCGCAGCCATGCGTACACAGTGCGACGCAGCTGATTGCACCGCCGATTGCTCAATCTGGATACCGAGCGATTGCAAGGTCATCAACAAAGCGCGCTGCTGCGGCGTGACGAGATCAAAACCGTACAACACCAAGGCGTCAGCGCAGCGTAACTGTTTTTTCTCAAACAACGTACTGACACGATCAACGAGTTGGGCTTGATCCATCCAATCTGAGCGTGCGCAGTTCTGCCGATACGCATTCGCCCATGTACGAAACGCTCGCCCGTCTTCGTTGCATGTATCCAAGCGCATCTGCGGCCAAAGCTGCCATGCATGCGCGGTTGTCCACGCGGCACGGGCCTGCGCTGCCGTTTCGCTGATTGACAAAAGCGCCGAGTCACCGTCCCACGCGCGGATCACTTCTTCCCAAAGCAACTGCGCTTGTGCTGGCGTTAATAGGCGCGGCAAGGAAATCGTCCCGCTGTATAACGCGGCTTCGTATAAACGCTCGAGCCACTGATTAAAGGGCAATACATCGGGGGCAGCCCAAACGCGATGACCAGCTTGATACGCCGCTTGATCGAGGATGCGCTGCAACTCACGCGCCAAACGTAAGTTGGGCGTGAGCACGGTGATAGAAGCGCTCGCCTCTGCGAGCAACCGTGCTTGTAACCCCGCAAACGGGGTCTGGGTAAATTCAAAAGACGCAGACATAGCGGCGATGATAGATGAGCGCAGGCGCAACCCATGCGCTGGCCAATAAATGGTTCAACGCTCGAAGAAATTAACGCTCGAGCAGCGCGCGCTTGTTGGGCTTATTTTTCCAGAGATCCGCATCCGGCAACGCGGGCCGACGCTCAAGAATCGGCTTCCATTGTTTGGCGAGCGTGGCGTTCAGCGCAATCCACTCGTGCTGCGCATCGGGAACATCATCTTCTGCGCAAATAGCCTCCACCGGACATTCCGCCACGCACAAGGTGCAGTCAATGCATTCATCCGGATCGATCACCAGCATGTTTGGCCCCGCACGAAAACAGTCCACTGGGCAAACATCGACGCAGTCGGTGTATTTGCAAAGGATGCAGTTTTCGGTAACGACGTAGGTCATGGTGCGATCCGAGACGCGCAATACAATGGGTCTGTAAACAAAAAGGGCGTAAAAATAAACAAAAGGGAATAAAAGGGAACAAAAGGAAACAGCAGGGCAAACAAAAAACCCCAAAGAATCCGTATGTTAGCATGAGCGCTTGTTTTCCCCTCCGGTATCCCCATAATTGAATGCTTGCGTTGGTTGGTGCGCCCCCTGTGCCACTTACCTCGTACTGCCGCACTGAATGACCCCCTACGTTTACCCCCCGAGGAGCCATGAGTAGCCCCGATATCCATCACGTCACTGACGCAACGTTTGAACCCGAAGTCCTCCAAGCGGACGTTCCTGTTTTGCTCGATTACTGGGCGGAATGGTGCGGCCCATGCAAATCGATTGCGCCAATCTTGGACGAAGTAGCGCGCGAATATGCCGGTCGCGTCAAAGTGGTCAAACTCAACGTCGATGACAACCAAGCAACGCCCGCCAAATTTGGTGTGCGAGGCATTCCCACCTTAATGTTGTTCCGTAATGGCAATGTGGAAGCAACCAAGGTTGGCGCGCTTTCAAAATCGCAACTCACTGCCTTTCTTGACAGCAATATCTAAACCGCTTAGTCTCGTTGCACCCTGCGCCACAAATCAGCCCCACAAGGGCTGATTGGCGCTAGTCGTACACCCCGCGCCAGGGTCAGGCGCAATCCCCAAAAAACGTTCCGCAGTTCCCCCGCAGTTTCGACTGCTCATTTTCTGGCGCTCGCCATGCAATTATCAGAACTAAAGCAACTACACGTCACACAGCTCGTGGAAATGGCTGTTGAAAACGAAATCGAAGGCGCCAATCGCCTGCGTAAGCTCGAGCTCGTTTTTGCCTTACTCAAAAATCGCGCCAAAAAAGGTGAAGCGATTTTTGGTGATGGCACGCTCGAAGTACTGCCTGACGGATTTGGTTTTCTGCGCGCGCCCGACACCAGTTATTTGGCTAGCACCGACGACATTTATGTCAGCCCTTCACAAATTCGCCGCTTTAATCTGCACACCGGCGACAGCATTGAAGGCGAAATTCGTATCCCCAAAGAAGGCGAACGTTACTTTGCCTTAGTCAAAGTCGATAAGGTCAATGGCGGTGCGCCGGAATTGGCCAAAGCCAAAATCCTGTTTGAGAACCTCACGCCCTTACACCCAGATGAGCACTTACATCTGGAACGCGATATCAAGGCCGAAGAAAATATTACGGGCCGTATCATCGATATCATTGCGCCGATTGGTAAAGGTCAACGCGGTTTAATTGTGAGCCCACCCAAGGCGGGAAAAACCGTTTTAATGCAGCACATCGCGCACGCCATCACCAGCAATCATCCGGAAGCGGTGATGATGGTGCTGCTGATCGATGAGCGCCCCGAAGAAGTCACCGAAATGCAACGCACCGTCCGCGGTGAGGTGGTGGCTTCAACGTTCGATGAACCTGCGTCGCGTCACGTGCAGGTCGCCGAAATGGTGATTGAAAAAGCCAAGCGCTTGGTTGAACACAAAAAAGATGTGGTGATTTTGCTCGACTCAATTACACGACTCGCGCGCGCCTACAACGCCGTTCAACCCGCCTCAGGCAAAGTACTGAGCGGTGGTGTCGATGCCAACGCCTTACAAAAACCGAAACGCTTTTTCGGCGCTGCGCGCAACATCGAAGAAGGCGGCAGTCTCACCATCATCGCCACCGCGCTGATTGATACCGGTAGCCGCATGGATGAGGTCATTTACGAAGAATTCAAAGGCACCGGCAATCTAGAAATTCACCTCGATCGTCGTATGGCAGAAAAACGTATTTATCCCGCCATCAACGTCAATCGCTCCGGCACACGTCGCGAAGAATTACTCATCGAGCCAGTCAACCTGCAAAAAATATGGGTGCTGCGCAAGCTCCTCTACCCGATGGATGAAATCGAAGCCGCTGAGTTTCTGATCGATAAAGTCCGATCGAGCAAAAATAACGCCGAATTTTTTGACGCGATGCGCCGCTAAGGCATCCCCCTAACCAGGCGCCGTCGGCTGGTTAGGCTGGGCGCCAGCGAGACTTGCCCTAACCCGCTGATTTTTGTATAATTCGCCCCCTTTTATCGCGTGCCGGCACAACCCCGGCATTCACTAGGATTCCTCATGAAAGCCTCCGGACACCCCGAATACCGCAGCGTGATCTTCACCGACACCAGCTGCAACTTCTCCTTCCTCACGCGTTCGTGCATGGACACCAAGGGTCGCGACACAATGAAATGGGAAGACGGCAACGAGTATCCCGTGGTGAAAATCGAGGTCTCCTCGGAGTCGCATCCCTTTTTTACGGGTAAGCACAAAGTGGTGGACACCGCCGGCCGGATCGAAAAATTCAATCGTCGCTACGGCAGCAAGGCCAAGAAAGCCTAAGCACGGCGGCGCACCAAAAAGGCAGCCTCTGGGCTGCCTTTTTTATTGGCGTCAAACCCCGACCTAAAAACGATGCGCTTTACCAGCCGCGCCACCCCACCCACCCCGGCCGTTTTGACGGCATTGGTGTTGGCCTTTGCGCTGCCAGGACTGTTCAACCACGATCCATGGAAAGCGTTCGATGTGATCAGCATCGAACTCATTCAGCAAATGCATCGGACGGGTCAATGGCTCGTACCGCAGCTGGCCGGCGAAGCATGGCTACAGATCTCTCCACTCTATCTATGGGTGGGTTTGCTATTTGCAAAACTCGGGCTTGCCCTCAGTTTGCCGCTGCATGCAGTGGTGCGTCTCGCTAGCCTTCTCTGTTTAGGGATTGCTTGCGTGAACGTGTATCGAAGCGCGGCACGTTCGGCGATCCGTCCAGCGGATGCCCCCACCAGCGCCTCTGCCGCGGTGGTGCTATTGATTGGCTGCGTCGGGCTCATGGTGCATGCCCATGAAGCCATCAGTGATCTCGCGAGCTTAGCGGCGATGAGCGTTGGATTTGCCGCGCTCAGTCGCGGCGCAGAGCGTCCGGTACGCCGCGGTTTACTCTGCGCGATCGCGCTTGCAGCGTGCTTTTTGGGTGGCGGGGTGGTCCCCACACTTGGTCTGTGCGCTGCGATCGTGGCGCGTAGTTTTTTTGCTCACGATGCACACGATGCCGCGCAACGTCGCTTTGCGTTCATTGCGCTACCCATTGGTTGTGCACTTGCTGCGGCTTGGCCTGTGTTACTGATCGTTCATACCCCCAGCGCCTTTTCATTGTGGTCCAGCCACACATTTCAGTGGACGCAAACGTTTGCCGCCAGCTTGTCGTACTTCTTGCAGGTATCCGTGTGGTTTCTGTGGCCGGCGTGGCCCTTGGCGTTGTGGTTGTTGTGGCTGCGGCGTGGTCAATGGCTCACCCCGGGTTTAGTGGCACCCTTGGTGGCATTGGTTGTCATGACCTTGACACTCATTCTGCGCGGCGCGCACGAAGACATCGATCTCTTGGCGTTGATTGCACCTGTCGTGTTACTTGCTGCGCAAGCCGTCCCGCACGTACGACGAGGCGCAGCCGCTGCGCTCGATTGGTTTGGCGTCACCACATTCACACTGTTTGCCGCGTTGGTTTGGTTAGGCTATATCGCGATGCTCACCGGCTGGCCGGCAAAAATCGCCTATAACTTTGCCAAGATCGCCCCCGGATTTACTTATCAATTTGCGCTCGGCCCGGCGCTAATCGCAGCCACACTCACAATCGTTTGGCTTTTGTTTGCGCTTCGATTGCCTCCTGCACCCACCCGTAGCGTGGTGCGTTGGGCCGCAGGGATCGCCTTACTTTGGGGTTGTGTCGCGCTCCTTTGGATGCCTTGGGTTGAGCACCAACGTTCTTATCGCCAAGTGGCGACGCAGTTAGGAACACTGGTTAGCGCACAGCGCACATGCATCGACGCCCATAACGTTGGCGCGCCTCAACGTGCCGCACTCAGTTACCACGCGGGGTTACCTTTACGTACACTACAGACCAACCCCTGTTTGTATCGCCTAGATCAAACGCATCCGCAACGTCGCCAAGCATTGGCGCCCAGCCCATGGATACTCGTTTCAGAATTAAGTCGCGCTGGCGATAAGAACGAACACTTCCGTCTCTATCGTCGCCAGCCTTAACACGCCACGATGCCTCACTCCACCTCAACCCTCTCACACAGCGCGGCATGGCAAGCGTTGGTTGAGCACGCAGCGTCCGCAGAGATTGCCTCGCTGACGCAGTTAGTGCAGCACGATCCGACCCGTCAAACCCGCTTTCAACGACACGGCGTTGGTATGTGTTTGGATTTTGCATTTGAGCGCGTCAACGACACCACGCTGCGCTTACTTGAATCACTCGCTCACCAACAAGCCTGGACGCAATGGCGCACACGCATGTTCGCCGGTGACCCCATCAACACCACCGAAGCTCGTGCTGCCTGGCACGTGGCCCTACGCGGCACACTCGCCAACCGTCCTGCTCACTGCGATACGGATCATGCGCGCACCGTGCAATTAGCCGAAGCGATACGTCAAGGTACGCGCCATGGAGCGACCGGAAAAAAATTCACACACCTCGTACACATGGGCACTGGCGGCTCTGACTTAGGACCGCGCTTACTCGTGGATGCGCTTGGTTCTTTCAACGCGCAAGGCTTTCGCGTCGACTTTGTATCGAATATGGATCCGGTGGCTTTGGATCGTGTGCTCGCGCAATGTGACCCTACGCAAACGCTGATCGTCTTGGCCTCAAAATCATTCACCACACAAGAAACCATCACCAATGCCAGTGCTGCGCGCGATTGGTTGATCGCCGGCTTACCGCTTGGCGCTGATTGGCGTCAACACATGGTCGCTGCAACCACTAACGCAGAAGCCGCGCGTGCATTTGGGATACATACACAAGACATTCTCTCTGTCCCCGTGTGGGTCGGTGGACGCTATTCGATTTGGTCTGCGATTGGACTGACGCCCATGATCGTCATAGGCCCACCCGCTTTTGCCGCGTTTCTTGCGGGGGGCGCAGATATGGATCAGCACTTCTTACACGCGCCCTTCGCACAAAATCTACCGGCATTACTCGCGCTCTTGGGCATCTGGAATATTAATTTTCTTGATGCACATACCTTAGCGGTATTGCCCTATGCGCATGCGTTGACGCAATTACCAGCGTACTTGCAACAGTTGGATATGGAATCCAACGGTAAATCCATCGATCGCGATGGACGAGCCATCGATTACGCCACCGCACCGGTCGTCTGGGGCGCAGCTGGCACCGTTGGTCAGCACTCATTTCATCAGCTTCTACATCAAGGAACGCTGTGTGTGCCGTGTGAATTCATCACCGTCGATACCCCCATGGGCGATGTCACGCGACATCAAATTCTCAATGCCAACGCGCGCGCGCAAGCGCAAGCGCTGGCGCTTGGTCGTCCAGCTGAGGGGCTCAAGCCTTGGCAACTACATCCTGGAAATCGCCCCAGCCTCACACTGCGCTTGACCAAGCTCGATGCCCACACCTTGGGTGCACTGATTGCCCTATACGAGCATAAAGTGTTCATGCAAGGCTGCATCTGGAACATCAATAGCTTCGATCAATTTGGCGTGGAGTACGGCAAACAACTGGCCGCCGAACAACTGCGCCCCCTTTAACGCTAAGCGCCTAGGAGAACCCACCATGGACCACGAAACATTTAACCTCAGCATCCGAAAATTTCTCAAAATGGTTGGGGTAAATTCACAACGCGAAATTGAACAAGCTGTGTTTAGCGCCCTCGCTGCAGGCCAACTCAAGGGTGACGAAACCCTACAAGCGCGAGTGACTCTCGAGATTCCCCAGCTCAATCTCAAGGTACCGTTCGAGGGCGAGGTCAAGTTAAAATAATCCGCACTGGATCGCGTGCTCACCGAGCACAGCGCCCCACCCCGTCTGTTATCGAGGAGCCCCCGAATGAACACCGCGCGTGAATTCGATCAATCGATTCTTCTTGAATTACAAGCACTGCTGGGCGATCGCGTCACCACCTCCGCGGGTATTCGTGAACACCACGGCAAAGACGAGTCGTACTTTCCGATCGCCCCACCAGATGCGGTGGTGTTTCCACACAGCACCGAAGAAGTCCGTGATGTGGTGAATATCTGCCGCCGCCACAATGTACCCATGATTCCGTATGGCGTGGGTACGTCATTAGAAGGCCACACCTTGGCAGTGCAAGGTGGCGTGAGCATCGATCTATCGCAAATGAATCGTATCTTGGCGGTCCACGAGGAAGATCTCGATGCCGTGGTGCAAGCCGGCGTCACGCGCAAACAACTGAACGAATACATTCGGCATACCGGGTTATTTTTTCCCGTCGATCCGGGGGCTGACGCGACGCTCGGAGGCATGGCCGCCACGCGCGCCTCAGGTACCAATGCAGTCCGCTACGGCACCATGCGCGAAAACGTACTGACGCTCACCGTGGTGCTTGCGGATGGTCGCATCATCAAAACGGCAAGTCGCGCCAAAAAATCTTCCGCGGGCTACGATCTCACCCGCTTATTCGTTGGTTCTGAAGGAACGCTCGGCATCATCACTGAAGTCACGGTCAAGCTCTACGCCGTACAAGCAGCTATGTCAGCGGCGGTCTGCGCGTTTGATTCGATTGATGGCTGTACGCAAACCGTGATTCAAATTATTCAGTCGGGCATTCCGGTGGCGCGCTCAGAAATTGTTTGCGAAAACTCAATTCGCGCAATCAATAACTACAGCAAAACAAATTATCGTGTCGCGCCAACTTTGTTCTTTGAGTTTCATGGCACCGAAGCATCTGTGATCGAGCAAGCAGAAATGGTGCAAGAAATCGCACGCGACAATGGGGGTAAAGATTTTATTTGGGCCACGCGCGCCGAAGATCGCACCAAACTTTGGGAAGCGCGTCACCACGCATACTTTGCGTGCTTGCAGCTGCGTCCCGGGTGCCGCTCGGTCTCAACGGATGTGTGCGTGCCGATCTCACGCTTAGCGGAGTGCGTGGCTGAGTCCATGCAAGATGTGAAAGACTACGTCGCGCCAGTACCGTTGATGGGGCACGTGGGCGATGGAAATTTTCATCTCATGTTTTTGGTCGATCCCAATCATCCAGAAGAGCTTGAGCAGGCCAAAAATTTCAATAAACGCTTAGTCAAACGCGCGATCGCCATGGAAGGCACCTGCACGGGCGAACATGGTATTGGCTTAGGCAAGCAAAGTTCACTTATTGAAGAGCACGGTGAAGCCGTGGATGTGATGCGCGATATCAAGCGGTTATTTGATCCACACAACCTCATGAATCCAGGCAAGCTGATTCCGCTGGATTAACGTCGCCCTCAACTCACGCCCACTTAGATGGTCATGACAGTGGTGCGGTAATACTTGAGCTCTTCAATCGACTCAAGAATATCTGCCAACGCTTCGTGCTTGTTGTGCTTGACCATGGCCTTGGCCACTTCTGGTTTCCAGCGACGCACTAATTCTTTGAGCGTGCTCACGTCTAAATTACGATAATGAAACCACGCCTCCAGCGTGGGCATCCAGCGCGCTAAAAAACGTCGGTCTTGACAGATGGTGTTGCCACACATCGGTGACGTATTTGCAGGAACCCATTCACGTAAAAAAGCCAACGCCTGCGCCTCTGCTTGCGCTTCGTCCAAACTCGATGCCTTGACGCGCTCAATCAAACCTGAACGCGTATGAGTTGAGGTATTCCATGCATCCATCGATTGCATGATCGCCTCGGGTTGATGAACCACCATCACTGGGCATTGGGCCAATACCTCGAGTTGCGCGTTGGTAATGACCAACGCAATTTCGATAATGCGATCGCGTTCCGGGGACAGCCCGGTCATTTCCATATCAATCCAGGCCAAATGATTTTGATCTTGCGCCATAGTCAGCCATCTTTCTCTTAGAGCGTGAACAGGGTATTCTCTCACGCACGATGGAACACTTCACCGCACCCAATATCACGCTGGCCTTTATAGTGGCTCTGGCCGCCTCAACCACCTTGCGCTTTTGGCTTGTGCAACGCCAATCTCATCATATTGCCGCGCATCGAGCGAGCGTCCCAGCCGCCTTTGCCGATCTAATTGAGCTAAGCGCTCATCAAAAGGCAGCTGACTACAGTCAAGCTAAATTAAATGTCAGTCGTGTTGACTTAGCGAGCGGCGTGATCGTGTTACTTGCGCTCACCTTAGGTGGTGGCTTGCAGTGGCTGTCTGATTTCTGGACCGCCTATTTCAGCGTCGATACGTTGTGGCACGGCGTTGCGCTGATCCTCAGCGTGATGTTTCTCACCAGCCTCATCGATTTGCCGCTCACACTGTATCGCACGTTTGTCATCGAAGCGCGCTTTGGTTTTAACCGCACCACGATTGGTATGTTTATCGCTGACACCTTGCGTTCGGCGCTCGTCGGACTGGTGCTCGGCGTACCGCTCTTGGTCGGCGTGCTGTGGTTGATGGCGCGCATGGGTGAAGCTTGGTGGTGGTCTGTGTGGTTGACTTGGGTTGGATTCAATCTGTTGGTATTAATGATTTACCCAACGTTTATCGCGCCGTTATTTAATAAATTCTCTCCGCTGCAAGACCCAGCATTGGCTGAACGTATCAACGCTTTACTCACCCGCTGTGGATTTCGCGCGCAAGGTCTGTATGTGATGGATGGATCGCGTCGCTCCTCGCATGGCAATGCCTACTTCACAGGCTTTGGTGCAGCCAAGCGCATTGTCTTATTTGATACGCTAATCGCACGCCTTGAGCCCCATGAAATCGAAGCGGTTCTTGCCCATGAGCTTGGTCACTTTCATCGCCATCATGTGTGGAAGCGAATCGCGATGCTGTTTGCAGGCAGTCTGGTCTTGTTATGGGTGCTCGGCCAACTCATGCACGCACCAGGTTTTTTTGCAGGACTAAACGTACAAACGCAAAGTACCGGGATGGCACTCCTTTTATTTTTTATGGTCCTGCCAGTGTTCACTTATTTTCTGCAACCGCTGATGAGCTTATATTCGCGTAAACACGAATTTGAAGCAGACGCCTACGCCGCTACGCACACCAGCGGTGCGGCCTTGGCGCACGCCTTGGTGAAGCTCTATCAAGACAACGCAGCGACGCTCACACCCGACCCGCTACATTCGGCGTTCTACGATTCGCACCCACCGGCTGGCATCCGCATCAACCGCTTGCAGACGCTAGGACAACCCAGCTGAGCGCTGCGCCACGCCTGCGGCCTGTATTTTCGACCGGCAATTGTGTCGTCCGTTTTAGCAAAGACACGTGAACCAAATCGCCACCGTCTTTGCCGCGTTTGGCCGCGCTTGCTTAGCGCGCGATGACACACAACAGATATGGCGTTGTCACGTGCGTGGTCGTGAGTTACAACCGGTGTGTGGCGATCGAGTGGCGTTATCGCATGCGCCTGCGCTCGGCCCAGACGCAGCCGTGGTGACAGCCATTCACACTCGGCGTAATGTCTTTGCTCGCGCCGCCCAACATCGCCGCAAAGTGATTGCGGCCAATCTTGATCAAGTCGCGATTCTTGTGGCCTGCGAGCCTTCCTTTTCTGATGAGCTCATCTGTCGCATGTTGGTGGTGGCCGAATTAGCCGAACTTCCAGCCGTGTTGGTATTAAATAAAATTGATGTCGAGACGCGACTTGCACAAGCACGCACGATGCTCGAGCCATTTGTCGCGTTAGGTTATCCCGTCATCGAGTTAGCGGCGTGCATCGATGCCCGCCCACTGCATTCGGTGCTTGAAGGTAAACGAACGTTGTTCACCGGCCAATCTGGTATGGGCAAATCCACACTGGTACAAGCGTTGGTGCCAGAGGCTGAAGTGCGTATCCGCGAAATTTCAAGTTTTCTTGATTCTGGTAAACACGCCACCACTGGTGCGCGCATGTTCTCAGTCAACCCACACACCGAAATCGTCGACACGCCTGGCGTGACCGAATTTGGTTTAGCTGGATATAACGTGCGCAATATCGGCTATGGATTTCGAGAGTTTCAAGCGTTCGCGGGACAATGCCGCTTTGCTGATTGCCGGCATCTAAATGAACCTGGATGTGCGATGACCCAAGCGGTACAAACTGGGCAGATCCATGCACGCCGACTGGCGTTATATCAACGCATCATCGAAGCAGAGCGCGCCGCGACGTCCAAGCAATCCCACTAAAAAATTCGTGCGAGGGTGAGGACCAACAGCATAAACACCCATACCACCAACGCACGCCACAACAAACCCACCGTACTATCGAGAGTGGCTGCGTCGACCGCATCACCCACACCTAAGTCTGGGCGGGCTTGCGCATCACCCAACACATCCCCCAGCGGCATTCCTAAACGTACACCCAATGCACCGGCGCCCGCAGCCAAGATGATGCCGATATTTTTCTCGCCCCAAGTACTTGCTTGCGAACGCCAGCAATACACGGCATCTTCAAAATCACCCACCACAGCAAATGCAATCGCTGTGCAACGCGTGGCTGGCCACTCAAGAATTGCGTGTAGTCGCTGTGCAAACAGACCAAACGCGTCTTGATCACGCCAGCGTCGCGCAAGAAACCCTGCCATGCGAT
>CAWUMP010000021.1:0-16518 GCA_963923385.1 uncultured bacterium
ACACAAGGAGTATCGTCGGCAGCGTCAGATGTGTATAAGAGACAGGAACTAAATCATGTGCCTTACCGAGGCGATGCAGATGCGCTGGTTGATTTGACCTCCGGTCGAGTACAAGCCAGTTTTATTTCTGTGCAAGCAAGCTATCCGCATATTCAATCTGGCAGTTTAAGAGCCCTGGCTGTGTCGAGTGTGGATCGTTTGCCACTTATTGCGCATTTGCCCACGGTGGCTGAGAGTGGTTATCCAGGCTTTGATATTTCCGCTTGGTGGGGCCTGGTGGGACCGGCAAAACTTCCAGATGAAGTGGTTCGCAAACTCGCACCTGCAGTTCGGTCGGTATTGGATTCGGCTGCGTTTGCACAGCAGTTTGCTTCGCAAGGCATTGCACCCGGTCGTTTAGGGCCAGAAGAGTTTGGAAAGCGCATTGTGGATGACACTGCGAAGTTTGCTGACATTGTGAAACGCGCTGGGATTACTGTGCAGTAGATTCAATTGCGGTGCTAAATTGCTCTAGATGCAATTTCCCCCTGGCCGCTCTTTGGATCTGCGTTGTTCTGCTTAGAGCGCCAAGTTTTGGACTTCTGACATGCTTAGCGGTTTATCGCCCCTGCGAATTCCTGAGACGTTTAACTTTGCTCAGGATGTCGTCTATCAGCGTGCGCGTTTAAACCCTGACGCTGTTGCTACGCTCGCGTTAGATGCAACGGGTCGTGCCACGCCGTGGACCTTTTCTCGGATTGCCACGCGCTCGCGTCATTTAGCCGCGTTTCTTGCTTCGGCTGGACTAAAGCGTGGCGAGCGCGTGTTGTTATTGATGGATCGCACACCAGATTGGCAGATCGCGATGACTGGGTGTTTGCACATCGGGGTGATTCCCGTCCCATGCGTGACACAAGTGTCTGCCGACGAACTGTCGTATCGACTCAAACAAAGCGGCGCGACAGGCGTTATTTGTGAGCAGAAATTTACTGACCGATTTGTCGATGTCAACCGTCACGGCTTGGTTTGTATTTCTCGGGGTAGTACAGCCAATTGGATCGATTTTGAAGCTGTAGTCAATCAGACGGGCCCCGAAGTTCCGCTGGCCGTCATGCGTGCAGAAGATCCTGCGCTCATGTATTTCACTTCTGGTTCTTCGGGTTTACCAAAAGCGGTTGTGCATGCAGCACGTAGTGTGTTTTTGCGTGGTAAGCAACCTTGGCGTCAACTCGGTGTGCATGAACACGACATCATCTGGACCACGAGCGATACCGGATGGACGCGTGCTGCTAGTTGTTTGCTGTTTGGTGCCTGGTCCAACGGCGCCGTTTCGATACTGCACGAGTCCCCACCAGAACCGCCAGCACGTTTAGATATTCTTGCGCAGTATGGCGTCACAATTTTTGGGGCGGTGACGACAGAGTTAAGGCTCATTATTGCGAATGCTCAACAGCGACCGCTGCCGCAGCTGCGTTGGACCTTGTCAGCTGGAGAAGTGATGACCGCAGAGATGGCACATCGATGGAAAGAATTTTCCGGTTGCTCACTCCTGGTGGGATACGGACAAAGTGAAACCACAACGGCTACGCTGACCGATCCAGACAAGGCACCGCAGAACGGCATGATTGGTCATTCGCTTTCCGGAAATATCGTCACCATCGTCAATGCCGAAGGTGTTGAGTGTGCGCCAAATGAACGTGGGGATATCGCCTTTAGCATTCAAGATCCTGGTCTGATGCTGGGCTATTGGAACGCCGGTGCAATTCAGATGCCGCTGCGTAACAAACAATGGCATATCGCTGGAGATGTGGGCTACCGAGACGAAGAGGGTGCGCTGTATTTTGTTGGTCGTGATGATGACATCATTAGTTCGTCTGGTTATCGCATTGGTCCCACCGAAGTAGAAAATGCACTCATGCAACATCCCTCAATTGCAGAGTGTGCGGTTGTTTCAAGCCCAGATGCAGTTCGTGGAGAGGTGGTTAAAGCGTTTGTCGTGCTTAAAGAGGGCATGCAGCAGGACGTTGCATTAGCCAGTGAGCTACAGGATTTTGTCAAGCAAACCATCGCGCCCTACAAATATCCTCGCAAGATCGAATTTGTGAAGACCTTACCTCGCACCATGTCAGGAAAAATCTCACGGCGCTTGTTGCGTGAGTCTGAATTCAACTCAACCCAATCTGTGTAAAAAGCTCAACAGGAGTCTGCTGATGATCCGCGCCATCGCCGTATTCTTTTCGTTGTTGTTTTTATCGTCCCAAGTGCTTGCGCAAGCTTGGCCAACCAAGCCCATACGGATGATCATTCCTTATCCTCCTGGTGGCGCGACAGATATTCTTGGTCGACTCATTAGTCAAAAGCTCTCACCGTTAATTGGTCAAACGGTGGTTGTTGAAAACAAAGCGGGGGCTTCTGGCAATCTTGGTTTTGACTATGTCGCCAAGTCGGCACCAGACGGCTATACGTTGTTAACTGGTACGGCCAACATGACGATCGCACCGGCGTTTTCATCGAAACTGCCTTTTAATGTGCTCACCGACTTTGCACCTATCTCGCAGATCGTTTCTTCGCAAAACTTTTTAGTTGTGCGACCAACGCTGCAAGCAAACAATGTTCGAGAACTAATTGCATTGGCCAAAGCCAATCCAGGAAAACTGACCTATGGTTCGTCTGGTATCGGTACCCCGTTGCTGTGCATCGAAATACTAAAAAGTTTAGCGGGTCTGGACATCGTGCATGTGCCGTACAAAGGCGATACACCCGCATTGACCGATTTGATGGGCGGTCAGATTGATATGTATTGCTCAACCATCGTTGGTGAAATCGGTTTTGTGAAGTCGGGCAAGCTGCGCGGCTTAGGCGTTACTTCCAAACGACGGTCTGTGACCATTCCTGATTTTCCAACCATCGAAGAAGCAGGTGTTCCGGGATATGAGCTCTCCTCTTGGTACGGCATTCTCGCTTCTGCGGGTACACCGCGACCCATTGTCGATCAGTTAAACGCCGCAATCGTGAAGATCGTTGCGATGCCCGATGTGCAAAAGGTCATGATTGAAGGTGGTTCGGAACCGCAATCGAGTACCCCAGATGAATTTATGGCGCGCATTCGTTCGGATGTTGCCAAGTTTGCCGCCGTTGTGAAAAGCGCTGGCATCAAACCGGAGTAAGCATGGACGCCATCGAAAATTTACTCGATATGGGTTTAAACACCCGCTATGAAGATCTGCCGTCTGAGGTCGTCGAGCGCACACGCATGGCGATCCTCGATACCTTGGGTGCATCGATTGCGGGGATGACCGGAGAAGGTGTAGCGCCCATTGCGCAGATGTATCAATCCTGGGGTGGAACCACGGAGGCAACGGCGCTCGCGTTAGGACAAAAGCTGCCGATGCCAGCAGCAGCAATGCTCAACGGAATTTGTGGTCGTGCTTGGGATTTGGATGACGTGCATGAACAAAATACGTGCCACGTCAATGTCAATGTGGTGCCAGCAATTTTGGCGTTGGCTGAAGGACGTGGCCCCATCCATGGTCGAGATTTTTTGAGCGCACTGGCTATTGGTGCAGAGATGGTGTGCCGTACTTCAGCGGCCTCGCGAATTAGTTTTAGCGAGACCGGTAGCTCGATGAGTTATCAGTGTGGCTTTTACGGCGCAGCGTTAGCGAGCGCCAGGTTGCTGGGACTGAGCAAAGATCAAGCGCGTCATGCACTGGGTATTGCGCACGCCAGACTGGCAGGCAATCAACAGGGCTATATCGCTGGCGCCATGACTGTTCGATTGATGCAAGGCGTTGCGGTTGAAGGTGGTTTGCTCTCGGCCCTAATGGCAGAAAAAGGGGTGACTGGTTCTTCTGAAATTTTGGAAGGTAAGTTTGGTTATTTTCCGGTCTACCACCGCGGTAAGTATGATCGGCTCGCGCTGCTCGATGGCTTGGGTAAGACTTGGTTGCTCATGGAAGTGTCGCTTAAGCCAGCCTATCCGTGCTGCAAGTACACCCATGGCCCGATCGAGGCCACGGTGGAGGCGATGCAAGCGCTTGGCATTACGGCCAATGAAGTCGAGAAAATTACCGTCAAGGTGACCAACCGAGAAGTGCACGATCTGGTGTGCTTATCTCGCGAACGTAAGTGGAATCCACAAAGCCTCACCGATGCGCAATTTAGCTTACCGTTTAACGTCGCTTATGCTGCAGCAAATGGTGGTGTGGATGTGCAGACGTTTCAGCCTGCGGGATTAGCAAATCCCGCAGCACGTGCTTTGCTGTCGCGTGTCGATGTCGATCTCGATTTAGCTGCGCAGGGAGAGGGTCGCGGTACGTTTCCGATGCCTGGCATTGTCAAAGTACAAACCACCTCAGGACGCAGCATTGATAAAACGGTGGTGTACGTCAAAGGGCACCCCAAGAATCCCATGAACTATGAGGATGTCGCTGCCAAATTCCGCACTTGTGCAGCGCTTGGCCGCCCAGGTTGGAAGGGCGCCGAGGCTGTGATCGATGCGGTGAGACAGATTGAACAGTTGAAGAGCGCCGGAGACCTTGCGCGTCTTTGCGCGGGTTAATTATTTTTTACTGAGAAACCAGACATGCACATTGCTCTGATTGGCGCAGGAAATATCGGCCGCGCACTGACTCAAGATATTTTAGATTCAGAACCACAGGCGCACATTCTGGCTGTTGATTTTGATCCAGCCGCGCTCGATCGCATTCAAGCGTTAGATCCTCAACGGATCCGTACGTTGAAGGCGAGTGCCGACGATACAGAATTGATCGAACACGCGATGCAAGGTGCCGCTGTGGTCGTGAACTGTACGTACGGTGCTAAATGTATGGAAATTTTAGATGCGGCGATTCGTACCCAGACACATTACATTGATGTACATGGCACGCTTCTGATGGAAGAACGATTTTCACGTTCAGAAGCTGCGAAAGCTGCCGGTATTACAGCGCTCATTGGCGCAGGCGTGAGTCCCGGACTCACGAATATGCTCGCAGCTTGGGGGGCGCGGCAATTTAAAGAGGATGTTTCCATTGAATGTGAGTACGCAACGTTTCGACCGATCAATCCGAGTGAGGGCTTATTAGAAACCGCGTTACGTCAATTTAGAAATGGCGTGCAGGCACCTATTTATATCGATCGAAAGTTGCAATACTTGCCCCCGTTTAGTGGCGAAATCAAAACGCGTTTTCATGGTGTCGATGAAGAAGTTTCACTCGTCTATACACCACACTCAGAGCCGCAAACGATCCCGCGTTTTGTCGCCAATGCACGTAATGTGTCTGTGCGTGGTTCCTATCAATCATCGATTATGACGTTGATCAAATCGCTGTATGCCTTCGGCTTAATGGATCCTCAACGTCGTGTGACCGTAGACGGTAAACAAGTGGATTTTGCGCCACTGCTCCGTGAGGCATTACATGGCGATGGGTCTCCAAAACCGTCTGGTGTCACAACCAACTACGTGATGCGAGTGCGTGTCGTTGGAGAGGCCGGTGTCGTCGAAGTCTCGATGGGCCATCCAAAAGGTTGGGATCCACTCCCGCAAGCTCGGATGACAGCACTACAACCAGCTTACGCAGCACGACTCATCGCGACGGGTGTATTCGCTCATCCTGGGGTGGTTGGTACCGAAATGTTTACGGACGCTCAAGTCGAAGGATGCCTTGCGCATTTGCAATCCCGTGGACTGTGGCTAGAGCGCAGCCGATCGTTGTAATTTAAGTATGAAAAATAAAAATAAATTGCTGCGCATTGGAACAGATATTGGCGGCACTTTTACCGATTTTGTATGCATCGATGATGCAACAGGTACCTTGCGCTTAGAAAAAACACTCACCACACCGCAAGATCCCTCGATTGGTATTTTTGATGGCTTAGATCTCTTAGCCAAGCAACATGCTTGTCATTTGGACAATTGCCAAAATTTAGTGCATGGAACGACACTCGTTATCAACGCACTCATTGAACGACGTGGTGCGGTGACCGCGCTGATTACTACGGAGGGATTTCGAGATATTCTTGAAATGCGTAACGAGCTTCGATACGACGTCTACGACTTGCAAATCGAATACCCCAAACCGCTGATTCCTCGCAGTCGACGGTTTGAAATTGCAGAGCGCGTTTCTGCAGATGGTATCGTTCTACGCAAACCAAGCGTGGAAGCCCTTCGTCACATCGTGCAGCAGTTACAAGAGCTGCACGTAAATTCTGTGGCTGTTTGTTTTTTAAATTCTTACGCGAATGCTCAAAATGAAATTTTTATTGCGTCAGCGTTAAAAGCCGAAGCGCCTTGGCTTTCTGTTTCTTTATCAAGCGATGTGCTACCGCAGATTAAGGAATACGATCGAACGAGTACGACCGCGGCCAATGCGTACGTGAAGCCACTGGTCGATGCTTATCTTGAAAAAATTGGCGCGGGGCTGAGTGACCGTGGCTTTCAAGGTGAGCTGTATGTCATGCAATCCGGTGGTGGCGTATTAGCGGCAGATGTTGCGCGTGAATTCCCGATTCGCGTATTGGAGTCTGGCCCTGCAGGCGGTGTTGCCGCTGCGCGTTGGTGGGGTAATCTGATCGATGAGCACAATATTCTTTGTTTTGACATGGGGGGCACGACAGCCAAGCTGTGTACGATTGCGCGCGGTGAAGCACTGGTTGCTGAGGAATATGAAGCAGCGCGCGTGTATCGTTTTAAGCGTGGTTCTGGCTTTGCGATCAGCGTGCCCGTCTTTGATTTGCTTGAGATTGGGACAGGCGGCGGAAGTATTGCGCGTATTGATCATTTGGGATTACTCAAAGTAGGCCCGCGAAGTTCTGGCGCATCGCCTGGTCCTGCTTGTTATGGGTTGGGTGGACGTGACCCCACTGTCACCGATGCGGATGTCGCTTTAGGTTATCTTGATCCGCGCTATTTTCTTGGCGGCAGCATGCAATTGCAGCCGAGTCTCGCAGCGGATGCGATCTCTGCAAGTGTTGCGCAACCACTCGGTGGCTTGTCAGCGCTTGAGGCTGCGTATGGTATTCACGAGCTTGCCAATGAAGATATGGCCTCAGCAGGGCGGTTACATCTTGCTGAGCGTGGCGAAGACATCACGGCGATGTGTATGGTGGCTTGTGGTGGCGCTGGGCCGGTGCATGCCTATGGCTTAGCAAAAAAACTCGGCGTTAAAAAGTTAATCATTCCGCCAGCGGCAGGAGTGATGTCTGCGCTTGGCATGTTAGTGGAGGATCTTGCGATTGATCGTGTCAGGACCTTGCGCGGGTTGCTTGCATTGGCTTCGCCAGAAACGCTCGAACAAATATTTCAAGAGATGCTACGCGATGCAGCAAATTTTTTGAAAGTACCAGCCGATGCATTGGTGGCAAACAAAATTGCTGACCTACGTTACCGCGGTCAGGGGTATAGCGTGCGGGTCAAGTTGGGTGATGGCAAGCTCAGCACGCAAGATATCCGTGCGAGATTTGAAGCCGAATACAAGCTGCATTACGGCCGTATCTATGCGGATGTCGATATTGAGCTAGTAAATCTTCGGTTGTATGCACAATGTCTATCTAAAACACCTTTTGTTCCTGCAAAAATAGCAGCAGCGGATCGAGATATTTTGTCTGCTCGCAAAGGGACAAGGACAGCTTATTTCGGTCAATCTGGTCAAGTCGAGTGTCCGGTATTTGATCGGTACAAACTGGCTGCTGGTCACACGTATTCGGGGGCAGCATTCATTGAAGAAAGAGAGACCACCACGGTGATTGGTCCGAATGGTGTGTTTTCAGTCAATGAATACGGCATGTTGATTGTTCAGGTGTCTTAGAGAATTTAAATGTCACGTCCCTTAACTCCATTAGAAGTTGAACTGTTATGGCGTCGACTGGTGACGACCGTGGACGAGGCGGCGACCACGTTGGTGCGAACTTCTTTTTCAAGCGTGATTAGAGATTTTCATGATTACGCTTGCGCGATCTTTGATCCAGCAGGAAGGATGCTGTCGCAATCGACGCACTCGACCCCGGGGTTGCTGGGGATACTGCCTTTTACGATCCCCAATTTTCTTGGACACGCGGGATTTCGTGCGGCCCAACCAGGTGATGTGTTTGTCACCAACGATCCTTGGCTCGCTAGCGGACATTTAATCGATATCACAGTTGCGACACCGGTGTTTCAACGTGGGCAACTCGTCGCTTACGTGTTGGTGGTTGTGCATCACCTCAACGTGGGAGGAAGACTTGCGACGCTTGAAAGTCGTGATGTTTACGAAGAGGGTTTAAAAATTCCGATTGTTCGTTTATATCGTTCGGGTGAGCCTGAGGAATCGGTATTTGAGTTTATACGTGCCAATGTGCGCGAACCAGACAAAGTGATCGGGGATATTCGCGCACAAATTGCTGCGAGTCACGCTGCGGCTACGCGACTTATTGCGATCATGGACGATGCGCAACTGGATTGCTTGACGCCATTAGCGGATGAAATTATTCGGCGCAGTGATGCAAGTATGCGTCGTGCGATTCGTGCATTACCCGAAGGAGCGTTTGCAGCAGAAATGACACTCACTGGCGTGGCAGGTTATAACGAGCCTGTTCGATTGGCGCTTAAAACCACAATTAAAGACGGTGCGATCAAACTCGATTACGCGGGTTCTTCTGGTCAAATTCCAAGAGCGATTAATGTCACGCTGAATATGACGCGGTCTTATTCTGTGTATCCATTGAAGTGTTTGTTAGATCCAGAAGTGCCGAACAACGAAGGTTGCATGCAAGCCATCGAGATTGTGGCGCCCGAAGCGTCTGTGCTTAATGCACAATTTCCGGCGGCAACTTGGGGTCGTACGGTGATTGCACACATGCTGCCTGAGCTGATCATGCGCTGTTTAGCAAACGCAGTGCCGGATCGCCTGATTGCTGGCAGCGGGTCGACGCCGCTTTGGTACGGTAACTTTACGGGGCGGCGTAAAGATGGTCGCTCGTTTTACGCCGTAGTGACCTTTAATGGTGGATTGGGTGCGCGTGGTACACGCGATGGGATTGCTTGTTTGTCTTATCCAGCCAATGTGGCGAGTATTCCAATTGAAGTCATTGAAGGTGATGCACCGATTCAGTTTGAAGTGAAATCTTTTGCTACCGATTCTGCAGGAGCTGGCCGCCAACGCGGTGGTGTTGGTCAGCGCGTGGTGATCCGTGTGCCGCAGGATGCAGATCTTGACGGATACATTCTCGCGGGTGTTCGGGGCGGGCGCTTTGGCGTGCCAATTTACGGTCTGGAAGGCGGCGCCGAAGTGGCCGAACCCATCGCTGAAGTCAATGGCAAACGCATTACGCTTGGAACACAAATTGAATTACGACCAGGCGACGTGCTTGCGTTGACAGTGCCTGGCGGTGGCGGATTTGGTCACCCGCTCGAACGTGATCGTCAAAGCGTGATTGAAGATGTACGTGACGGCATCATTAGCCCAGCCGCAGCAAAGCAGTTTTACGGATTGAAGGAAACCTGATCATGAATCGGATGCAAGACAGAGTGGCTTTTTTAGTCGGTGGTGGCGCTGGCATTGCAAAGGTGTGCGCAACGATGTTCGCGCGCGAAGGGGCCAAAGTCATCATTACAGATATCAATCCAATCACCGGGCAAGCCACCGCAGATCTGGTTCAGTCACAAGGCGGAGAGGCGATTTTTGTGCGCATGGATGTGACCGATGAGAAAAGTATCGCCGCTGCTGCGCACGCGGGTATTCAACGTTTTGGCAAGATCGATACCTTATTTAATTCGGCGGGTGGCTCTTTACCTGAAGATTCGCCCATTACCGAAGTGGATATGGCCGTTTGGGATCGCACGATGGTGCTCGATTTAAGGGGCACGATGCTCGCATGCCGCGTTTTGATTCCTAAAATTGCAGAAGCAGGGGGTGGGTCGGTGGTGAATATGTCTTCAGGCGCTGGGTTGCGAGGATCAAATCCTGCGCATATCTACACCGCAGCAAAAGGGGCGATTATTTCTTTGACCCGCACCCTAGCGGGCACCTATGCGCATGACAATATTCGCGTCAACTGTATTTGTGCGGGTCGCACAAACACAGAACGCGTCATTGCAACTTATGGCATGCCAGGTCAACCGGGCAGTGCGCCTGACAGACAAAATGTCACTGAGCAATTAAAGACTTATCCGTTTTGGATGGGACAGCCAGAAGACGTGGCGGCGATTGCTTTGTTTCTCGCTTCGAACGAATCACGGATGATTACCGGCGCAGCGATTCCTGCCGATGGTGGGCGCTCTTCCTATTAACAGATGCTCGCTAAGCGTTGATCAGACCCGCAGCGGTCAGGATACGCTTACATTCGTCGAGTTCAGATCGGGTAGCTTCACCTAACGGTGGTCTGGTCGATCCGGTGGCAAAGCCTAGTAATCCAGTCATGGCTTTAGATAAAGCGATATGGTGGAACCCTCTAGAGAAATATCGGCTTTGTAGCTTACCTGCAATGTCGATAATGTTGCGGACTTCTTGCGCAGCACCTACATAGTCTTTAGAAAGCACACACGCTAAAAATTTTTCGCAGCGCGGTTGGGCGCTGTTTTGCACAAACAGTGGGCGAGATGCCCCCAATAAAAAATCTGCAGCTCTGCCATCTGCAAAAGCACTTTTTCCAAACAACATGGTTTCTTCCAGCGATGTTGTGACACAAATTTGATCGCCCACGCGTTCTAGCATGGCGGCGTAGCTGGGTAGATCAAGTGTGGTGTTTTGAACCGCACAAAAATTCTCGAGGTGCAGCATCTTTTCGACTTGTTCTGGCGATAAATAGTAGCCAAGCTCGCTCAACGTGGTGCTGTAAGCAACCATTCCGATATCCATCTGCGTTGCGATGGACGCATAAAAATCCAGCACTCCCTCAGGGGTCCGTGGTCCATAAAAAGGTGGCCAGACCATCACAAGATCTGCACCGGCCTGCTCGGCGTGACGAGCGTAATCCAGAACATTGCGCGCACTGGTGTCTGAACATCCAACCACGATAGGGATTTTTCCATTGACGGTCTCGATCACGATCTCGACAATGTGCTTTCTTTCAGCGCTGGTAAGCGTCCAAAATTCTTGGTGAATCGAGTGCACCGATAGGCCATGCACCCCTGGTAACCCCATGGTCTTGATGATGTTACGACGTAGACCGGCCTCATCGATCTCGCCATCGGGTAAAAATGGGGTATACAACACAGCAAAATAGCCCCGTAAATTTTTTCGAACCCAGGCTCTGGCTTCAGATCGTTGGTAATTTGCCATGTATTTTTTGGATCGTAGAAACGATGGGGTTTATCTTTTGCATAAAATGCTTGTGCGTCATGCCATGACGCAGGCGACATCATAGTACGTAAAGAAAATGACGTCTGCTGTGGCTGCTGCGGTTCATGCTGACCTAGTGCAGCTCGTACATCTACCAGTTGAATATTAGGCAGTGAAAGGCGGTCATCGCGGTGCGTCAAGAAACACGTCCAAATAAAAAGATCGTTCTTATTCTTGGCGATCAGCTAGACCTCCAAGGGGCCGCCCTGAGGAATTTTGATTTTAAGACGGATCAAGTGGTCATGATTGAGTCTATGCCTGAGGCTCAATATGTATGGACACATCAAGCGAAGATCGCATTGTTTTTGTCGGCGATGCGGCACTTTGCCGAGGATCTCAAAGAGCTGAATTACCCATTGTCGTACATCCAAGGTTCACCTCTTTCAATCGTCGAGACATTAAAAGAGAAACTGGTCAAAGATCAGGTCAAGCATCTGATTTGTGTTGAGCCCGGAGAATGGCGCTTAAAGCAGCAGATCATTGAGTTGGCGGCTGCATTGTCGATCAAGCTTGAGATGCGTGAGGATGATCATTTTTATTGCTCACAACAAGCATTTGCTGAATGGGCGGCGGGCAAAAAAGAGTTGAGGTTAGAGTATTTTTATCGCTTGATGCGTAAGACGCATCGCATTTTGATCGATGCAGACGCAAATCCTGTTGGTGGTCAGTGGAATTTTGATCAAGATAATCGTAAGCCTTATCCAAAAAAAGGACCGGGCATCATTGAGGCACCGCTGTTATTTGAACCCGATCAGATCACCAAGGATGTGCTTGCATTTGTTAGAACGACGTACTCGAATCACCCGGGGTCTCTTGATAAATTTCAATGGCCAGTGACACGTGCGCAAGCCTTAGATGCACTCGATTATTTTGTCGAGTACCGCTTAAGATATTTTGGTGTGTATCAGGATGCAATGTGGACGGATACGCCATTTGGCTGGCATTCGATCCTTTCTAGCGCGTTGAATTTAAAGCTACTGAATCCACGAGAGGTGATTGCGGCTGTGCTGCAAGCCTGGCAGAAACATGCGTTAGATCTGTCCACCGTAGAGGGATTTATTCGCCAAATTTTGGGATGGCGAGAATTTGTACGCGGTATGTATTACTTAGACATGCCGAAGATGGCCAAAGAGAATCACTACAACCATCAACGTGCGCTACCGCAATGGTATTGGAACGGTCAAACCAAGATGTCCTGCATGCAGGACACCATCGGACAAACATTGCAGCACGGTTATGCGCATCACATTCAGCGCCTGATGGTGACGGGTAATTTCGCGCTTTTGGCAGAGATTCTGCCTTCGGAAGTTTGTGATTGGTATTTGGCGATCTACGTCGATGCCATCGAGTGGGTAGAGCTGCCAAACACTGCAGGGATGGCTTTGTTTGCCAACGGTGGACGGTTTACCAGTAAACCTTACATCGCGAGTGGTGCTTATATCAAACGCATGAGTAATTACTGTGGTGGCTGTCAATACAAACCGGAGATCCGCTTTGGAGAGGATGCTTGTCCGATCACCACCTTATATTGGAATTTTTTAATTAAGCATCGCCGTCAGTTTGAATCTAGTCCACGTACTAAACTGATGACGGCTAACTTGAACCGGATTAATGATGTAGATCAAGCGTCGATTGTCGCGCATGCGAGCCATCTACTAAACAAGCTAGATGATCTTTAAGCACCAAGATGTCGACTTCATTTAAAGGGAATAAAAGCTTTTTACCATCCAAAATTTGCCTGGTCTGCAAAAAAGAAATGACTTGGAGAAAATCTTGGGCAAAAAATTGGGAAGCCATTCAATACTGTTCCGATGCCTGTAGAAAGAAGGCACCTAAGACATCGCGTTGATGTTATTTACCAAGATAACTTTTCACCCGAGTAAGACATGAAGCTGCCTGAGTCTTCTTTGTTGAGATTTTCAATACATCGATACATGTCAGCGACTGCCTCACTAGGGGCTCGTCCAATCTGTTCTCCCCGAAAGGGTTTGGAGAGGGCCGAGTTGACCGTGCCAGGATGCATAGCGACCAAAATGCAATTTGGTTTTGTGCGTTTAAACTCAATGGCTGCTGTTTTGACCAGCATGTTCAGCGCCGCTTTAGAAGCGCGGTAGCTATACCATCCACCCAGGCGATTGTCCTCAATACTGCCGACCTTCGCAGACAGCGTCACCATGATGCTGTGTGCTGGATCTAATAGCTTGGAAAAGTGACGGATGGTGAGGGCTGGACCAATCGCGTTGATCTTCATTTGATCGATGAGCTGATCGGCATTCAGATCTTCTAATTTTTTTTCCGGCATCCATTGGTTTGTATGTAACACACCAATCGTATTAATGATGAGATGAAAAGGTGCGCTGGCTTGCAGTGCTGTTGCGCAATGCGCAATGGCGTCTGGATTCGCGTAATCCAATGGGGGCATAGATCGACGATGTATGCCAATCACCTCGGAGCACGCAGGATGCTGCTTTAGCATCGCCACAAATGCATTGCCGATGGTGCCAGATGAACCCAGAACGAGTGCGCGAAAAGGGGATGGAAGTAAGCGCATAAAAAAATTTAATTTGAATGGTCGTGGGATGCCCAAAGGATACGTAATGACCTTGCGGTGATGCAGGGTGTTCTTTTCGTTTGCTACCAAGCCCTGCTACTACTATCAATTTTTGGTGAACGGGATTATCTTGCTAAATATTCGCGATTTACCTTTTTAAGACGGAGTTTGACCATGCGCCGGCGACATTTTGTTTTCGCACTTCCGTTATTGGGTTTACCTTGGTTACATCAAGGTGCGAGCGCGCAGTCGTCGCAGGGCAGCGGCTGTTCAAAGCTCCTGCAGCATACCTTCAAACGCCTTCAGGATGAAAAGCCGCAGTCACTGTGTGATTACTCTGGCAAAGTTGTTTTGGCGGTGAACACGGCCAGTTACTGCGGGTTCACGCATCAATTTGAAGGGCTAGAGGCGTTATATAGCCGCTACGTTTCACGCGGCTTGGTGATTCTGGGTTTTCCTTCGGATGACTTTAAGCAAGAAGACCCTGATTCTCGCAAGATTGCCTCGGTTTGTTTCAACACCTATGGGGTGAAGTTCCCGATGTTTAGCGTAACCAAAGTGCGGGGCAATGATGCACATCCTTTCTTTGCTGAACTAGCGAAGGCCACTGGGTCGCAGCCTTCTTGGAACTTCAACAAATACCTCATTGGTCGTGATGGAAAACCAATCAAGCATTTTGGCAGCTCAACCGATCCGGAAAGCAGAGTCATCAAAGTGGCGGTCGAATCGGCGTTGTCTGCATAAACAGCTAGCGCTAGTTGGCGCCTGGCCAGTTGCAATGACAAAGGCTCGGCATTCAAAAAGATCGAAGTTGTTTTACTGCGCACTTATTTTTGCGTCGCGGATCACTTTCCCCCAGCGCTCACGTTCTGCCAACATGAACGCACGAAACTCTTGGGGTGATTTACTGGAAGTTGCTTCAGCGCCCATGTCGTTCATTCGTTTTTGTAGGTCCGGATCTACCGAGACTTGACGCATCGCCTCAAATAATCGGTTGAGAACCTCCGGTGCGAGCTTTGGTGGTCCCCCCAACCCGAGCCAAATCATCGCCTCAATATTGATTCCTGACTCAATCAATGTGGGTACCTCAGGGATGGATGGTGCGCGCCGTGCACCAGTGGTTGCTAAAGCGCGCAGTCTCCCACCTCGAATCTGACCTAGTGGAGAAGGTAACGAGTCAAACATAAATGGAACTTCGCCACCCATCAGTGCCGCAGTGACTTGTGATCCACCTTTGTACGGTACATGTAGAACATCGATACCAGTTTGCTGGCGAAAAAGCTCTGTAATGATATTCGGCCCACTGCCAATACCAAACGAGCCATAAGCGAGTTTTCCTGGTTGCGCTTTAGCCGCTTTGATCAAATCGGCAACCGATCGATACGGACTTTCTGTTGCAACGGCTAAAACGTAGGGAAATTGAACGCTGATCGATATTGGTGTGAGATCAGTGACGGTATCGAAAGGCATCTCTTTCATTAAGTGCGGACTAAATGTGTGCAAACTAGCAGCCATAAAAGCCAAGGTGTAACCATCTGCTGGTGCTTGAATTACCGCTTGTGTGCCAATTGTTCCAGTTGCACCAGGGCGATTCTCCACAACAACGGATTGTTTCAACACTGGCGCTAGCTTTTGCGAGACCACTCTCGCAACGTTATCCGTCGCGCCGCCAGCGGGCCAAGGAACAATAATTTTGATCGGTCTGTTGGGGTAATCGGCTTGCGCGATACAACTAACGGGGCATAACCCAAGCGCAAAAAATAGGAACAGTAAATTGCGTTTGACTTTAAAAAAAATGCGGGGCATTTAATTTTTCTCCGAGCGTACTGAAGCGTCGTGTACTCTGATGGGCAGACAAATTTTAGAACCGTCCTCACCGCCGCAAATGATTTCTAATTTAGGCGCACGACCATGGGGGACTTGACCAAAATGTTGTGCATCAGCACCGGCAATTGAAATTCTTAGCTGACTGCCTTGATTGAAAACCCATGACACGGGTAGCAACGCAAATTCCAGATGATCGATCGTACCTTTTTTAAGTGCTTTCGCATCCTGACGGAGAAACGATCGATAAGTCCAAGTGCTTTGTAAATATTTTGGCGGAGATGAGGTTGCACGGTGTAGCGCGCGAAGCATTCCCTCGGTCACGTAATGAGCTTTGCCGTTTACGTCAATTTCAGAAATATAGACAAACAATGCGGCGTCAGATTCGCTGCAGGTGATCGACAGGCTAATGATCGGATGCCCGGTGAGCTCCATTGAGGTTTCAAATGGAGCGCTAGTAAAGCTTAAGAGTTTGGATTGTCTTGTATCCCAATCATCGTAGTAGTCAACGATATTGTGTAGCCCAAGCCGTTCATAGCGCGTATTTCTTCCAGTGCTGGTAGTGAAGTCGACTTGGTAGGGGAGACGTTGCTCAGTTGTTTTTTTCTCGTGCGTGAGTTGATTGGCGTAGAGAAACAAGTCCTGGTTGCTATTGTGCGGTGGCCAAGTGTCTGCGTGGTGCCATTCTTCGGCATGTACACTAAAGTAATGCACGCGACTTTCTTGTTCGATGCCTGTTTCAAGCCCCATTAAATATTGGTCAAAGAAACGTAATACCTCACCAAACAGATTGAATCTCGGGACGTTTGCGTCTCGCCATGGAGATCCATTGGTGCGCGCTCCATGGTC